>DXEZ01000315.1 GCA_019114715.1 Candidatus Sphingobacterium stercoripullorum
AGTGTTTTTATTGTTAATAATCTAAATGATAGTGGTGCCGGTTCCTTTAGAGAAGCCGTGAGTAAACCCGGGAGATTTGTCCTTTTTAATGTATCGGGAATAATTCACTTAGAAAGCCCCATTACGGTTTCTCCGTACACTACCATTGCTGGACATACAGCGCCCGGAAGAGGTGTAGTATTATACGGCAGGAAAGTGTCTTTTAGTAATTCCAATGAAACGATTTCTCGTTTTTTACGTATTCGCTTGGGGGATTTATCTGGGGCGAGCAAGAATGAGGATGCCTCTGGAATTGCAAACGGGGAAAATATCATACTAGACCACATGTCTTTCTCATGGGGACTTGATGAGGTGTTTTCAATCAACTGGGATAATAAGAAAAAAGAACCCAATAACATTACTCTTCAAAACTGCATAATTGGTCAAGGCTTGCATGCTTACAACCATTCTGCAGGCGGGCTTATGGAAACCTCCGGCCGGGTGTCTATCCTAAAGTCACTCTATATAAGCAACAAAACGAGGAACCCTAAAGTTAAAGGGCAAAGCGAGTTTGTTAATAATGTGGTGTACAATTTCGGTAATGCCAATAGAACTATAATGGAGCATAAGATATCTGCCGATGGATATATTTTAGGTGGAGGTACGCAATTAGTTTCTCACGCACTTATTTTAAACAATTATTTTATCGGTGGACCTGCCACGCCAAAAACAAAACACAGCCCATTTTCGAGAGGCAATGAAAACTTCAATATATACCAAGCCGGTAACTATTACGACAACAACCAAAATGGAGTTCTTGATGGAGATTTGATAGCTGGTAATGACACTTGGTATCCAGGTCTACAGGGAGAGAACTTCCGCACGCAACAAGATTTTAAGAGCTACCCATCGGTTAGTCCATCAATGGATGCTCAAGAGAGCTTCGAATATATCTTACAAAATGTTGGCGCCGTATTACCTAAAAGGGATGAGGTGGATGAGCTCCTCGTGCGTGAGCTTGATAGCAAGGGAATAGAGGGGAGTTATATTATTCAGGAAAATGACCTGCCTTTACCTAATAACGGACTTGGTGAGTTTCCAGAGGTAGTACCAAGTAAGGACTCAGATGGAGATGGTATTCCCGATGTTTGGGAAGAGAAGCTGGGATTAGATAAAAACAACCCCAGTGATGCCTTGCTCCCCAGTAAAGATGATGAATTTAAAGGATACTTGAATATAGAGGTGTATTTACACCAACTAGCTAGTGAATGATTAAAAAACGCTGCTAAAAATTAATAAACGACCTGTTAAGGATTAACCAATTAATAATATGAAAAGACTGTTTCTATATACCATAGCCTTGTTTATGGTTTGCTTGGCATCCTGTTCCAAGAAGGAGCTGGTAGAATACTACGAGCGTCCAGATTGGCTCAAGGGCAATAGCTGGGAGGTACTCGAGGATAGAGGCCAGTTTTCTTTATTCTTAGAAGCTGCTGAAAGAGCGGGTTTTAGGGAGGTTTTGGACGGGAAAACTATAGCAACCATTTATGCACCACAGGACGAGGTGTTTGAAGAGTATTTGGCGAAAAATAGTTGGGGTTCGGTAAAAGATATTCCGTTAAAGGATCTTAAGAAGCTCATAGGCTACCATTTAGTTTATTACTCCTACAGCACGAGTATGTTCCAAAACTACCAACCTAACGGCAGTGAGGCGCGAGAGCCTAATCGTGCCGGTTTGTATTATAAGCATCGTACACGTAGCTCTGACTCTATAAGTATGGAAATGGATCAAATAGCTGGAAAAGAAAGGAAGATTTTTAATAAAGATCGTTTTATTCCAGTTTTATCAAATATTCATTTTCAAACTAAAGGGATTGATGCCCATAGGAATTACGAATACTTTTTCGGCGCTGATAGCTGGAAGGGAGATGACGGGTTTAATGTTGCCAACGCAGGAGTATTGGAGTATGGCGTGCCTACAGATAATGGCTACATCTATATTGTTGATGAAGTCTTAGAGCCGCTAAAGACTATTTACGAAACGGTAGAAGGGTATGAGGACTATCGTGAGTTTTTAACGATTTACGACCGCTTTCGAACATACTCTTACGATGAGGAGACGAGCCAAGATTACGGTGCAGTAGGCGATTCGCTTTATTCAGTTTCCCATGGCGTTTTACCGCCGATAGCATCTGAATGGACCTCTCAAGGGCTATCCGATGCGGTGAGTTACTTTGATTTAGCCGGTTTAACCTACCGCGCTTATAGCGTTTTTGCTCCAAATAATCAGGCACTAAAAGAATTTTTCAACACCTATCTTTCGGAATATTATAGCTCTTTAGAGCAAGTGGACTTCTTGCCTTTACTACTGCTTATGTATAACCATGTTTATCAAGGTAGTATTGTTTTTCCCGATGAAATTGGAAAAAATGCAGATATAAAAACAGCTTATGGCACTCCTATAATCTTTAACCCAGATAATGATGTTAAAGAGAAGGCAATTGCTTCAAACGGTGCGTTTTATGGCTTAGATAAAGCTCTAGTTCCTGATATGTTTAACAGCGTAACAGGCGCCGTATTCAGAAATCCTAAATACAAGACCTTTATGTATATGCTCTACAAGAGCGGCCTCTATGAAACACTTGCTAGTAAAGACATTGAGTTTACTTTGTTCATTCCTACAAATGAGGTGATTGAAGATACTTTTATTGGTGATAGTCAACTGTTTTGGACAGAAGGTAATCCTAAGGTTTTTGGTGATGAGGAAATTTTAGTAGAAAACTCCGAGGGGTTACTCGTTCCCTTGTCAGAAAACCAAATGGAAACTTTTGTTTCCGATCACATTGTTTACGATGCCATTAGCTCACTGAGTGGCAAACAAGTGTATAGAACTAGAAACGCCTTTAATTACATCTTTGTGAAAGATGGAAAGGTGTATTCTAGCTCCTCTTACAATAGTTCAGAAGATGTTGGAGCTAGTGCTATCTCAGGTAATTGGTATAACGGAGCGAGCTTGGAGACGCAGCTAGCGATGGGGGCGGAAACGCGAAGCATTAAGTTTACTTTAATTGGTGCTGAATCCTCCTCGAATGTTCTTCATCCATATGCAGAATTTTCCAAGCTCCTAGCAAAAGCAGGACTGATGGAAGTGGGCAACTCTCTTTCTTTTTTATTTGGAAACCGCTTTGTTTTATTTGCTCCCGATAATGAGACAGTATTGCAGGGGATAGAAGATGGCGTAATCCCTACCGAGAAGGATGAATTAGCGGATTATGTAAAGTCTTATTTTGTTTCTGTTTCGGATAACTCATTGGGTGATTACCCGTTCCCAGGCTTCAATGTGCAGGGAACTTGGGATACAGCTTTGAAATTGGGTGATACGGAATATAGACAAATAACTCTACATGACAGGGGGACAAGACTGGAACTGGAAGATCTAGACGGTTCCATTATCCCTATTCAGGGAGACTTTCCACAAGTGTTTAGCGATGGAGCTGTTTACAGGATAAACAAGCTGCTCAAGCGATAAGGAGAAATAAGATTATAGGTTTTGCATTTAATAACAGATAAATGAAGCAATATATATTAACCTTTATAGT
>DXEZ01000316.1 GCA_019114715.1 Candidatus Sphingobacterium stercoripullorum
ATCACTTAATAAAAGAACTCAAAATGTTAGGTGTGTCGCGGGTCATCTCTAGGTCAAGCGCTCTAACGCATGTGGATTTGAAAGCAGCCGCAGAGTTAGGTATGGAGGTGGTACAGCTGTCTTGTGAATCGGGCTCTATACAGGAGATTGCAAAACAAATGATAGGTTATATGGATTTTTGGGAAAAGGAGACCTTGAATAAGGTGGGGGATGAAGAGAGGGTTATTTGTAATGAAAAAAAGTAATATGGAGGATAAATATTATCAATTAATAGAAAAGTATAATGTGGGAGCACCACGTTATACGAGTTATCCTACAGTGCCTTGTTGGGATGTGGAGAAGTTTAGTGTAAATCAATGGATTGCTGCACTAAAAAAAACATATGACTCCAAGGCCGTAGAATCTGGAATGGCTTTATATGTCCATTTGCCCTTTTGTGAGAGCCTTTGCACATATTGCGGCTGTAATACCAGAATTACGAAAAACCATTCGGTTGAGAGTCCTTATATACGTGCAATCCTAAAGGAATGGCAACTATATAAAGAAAAGTTGGAATTTGAATCTTATCCCATTTCTGAAATTCATTTTGGTGGTGGTACACCAACGTTTTTTTCGGCAGAAAATTTGAAAGTGCTTGTTGAGGGGCTTCTGGAAGGCACTGAGAAGGTAGGTAATGCCGTTTTTTCCTTTGAAGCTCACCCAGCCAATACGACGAAGGAGCACTTGGAAACGTTGTATGATTTAGGGTTTAGGAGATTGAGTTTAGGGATTCAAGATTTTGATCAAGAAGTTCAGCGCATAATCAATCGCTTTCAAACTCCCGAAGATGTTAGCAGGGTTATGCAGCAAGCTAGGGAAATAGGCTACACATCCATTAATTTTGATTTAATATACGGTCTGCCTAAACAACATATGGAAAGTCTGATGGAAACTGTAGACATATCTTTGTCTTTAAAACCAGACCGCATTTCATTTTATAGTTATGCGCATGTGCCTTGGGTAAAGCCAGGTCAAAGGATGTTTACGGAAGCTGATTTGCCAAGCGCAGAGTTAAAGCTTCAGCTTTATAATGCAGCAAAAGAAAAGATTTTTGCGGCAGGATTTTACGATGTGGGAATGGATCACTTTGCTTTACCGACCGATAGCTTGTATCAAAGTAAGATTAAAAAAACTTTACATAGAAACTTTATGGGGTATACGGATAGGTATACGCCTTTAATGATTGGTTTAGGCGTATCTTCTATTTCTGATGCCTGGGGTGCCTTTGCACAAAATGAAAAAAAAGTAGAAAAGTATTACGCGATTCTTGATAAGGGTGAGCTGCCAATAATTAAAGGACATGTGCTAACCAATCTTGATGAAGTTATACGTGCTTATATTCTGGAGTTGATGTGTAGAGGAGAGGTGCGATTGAATAACGATGAGAGCTTGAATGCTTATTTCTGCAGTCAGTTGACAGAACTCCTCGAGGATGGACTTGTAGAGATTAATGGCAATTTGATTAAAGCCACTGAGGTGGGGATGTCCTTTATTAGGAATATCTGTATGGCTTTTGATTTAAGATCTAAAGAGAAAATGGGCGATAGGCCCATGTACTCAAAAGCTATTTAGTATTTAATAAAGTTGGAAGATGGGAATTGTAGTTACTCATGAAAAAGTTAAGTTGCTTTGCTTTCACTGCGGTGATGAAGTATTTGATCGCTCTTTTCAGCATCAGGGGCATGACTTCTGTTGTTTTGGCTGTCAAAGCGTCTATCAAATTCTCCATGAGAATGATATGGGGCAATATTATACTTTTAATAAGCACCCCGGTAAAGCGCAGTCTAAAAATAAAACCAACTATGCTTATTTGGATGAGGCCGAGATTGCGGATAAACTTGTTGATTTTAAGGATGATAAAAGCACCCACATCACTTTTCTTATTCCAGTAATACATTGTAGCTCTTGCGTTTACTTGTTGGAGAATTTATTCCGATTTAACGATGCTATCGTGTTTTCTCAGTCCGATTTTTTTAAAAAACAGCTGCATGTCCGGTTCGATCACAATAAACTATCTTTAAAAGGAGTAGTAGAGCTCCTTGAAGGGTTGGGTTATGAGCCGAAAATTACTCTTCAAGATGTGGTGAGAGAATCGGAGGGGAAGGTGCAGAATCAAAGTAACCTGGTGCGTAAGATTACCGTTGCAGGCTTTTGCTTTGGTAACGCTATGATGCTCAGTTTTCCTGAATACTTTGGTATGGGTGCCTTTGAAACAAAATATGCTGCTTTTTTTGGGTACTTTAATTTGTTACTCACTTTCCCTGTAATGCTTTATAGTGCCAGGGATTATTATATATCATCTTATTATAGCTTAAAAAGTAGGCAGCTCAACCTGGATGTCCCCTTAGCTTTAGGGATATTTGTATTGTTTTTTAGAACCGCTTACGATGTAATCAGTAATACGGGGGGAGGTTTCGCTGATACCTTATGTAGTCTGGTATTCTTTTTACTGCTAGGGAAGTTCGTACAGGAGAAAACCTACCATCATATTTCATTTGAACGAGATTATAGATCTTACTTTCCAGTTGCAATTACCAAGTTAATTGGAAAGATAGAGAAGCCAACTCAACTTGCGGACTTAGTAGTAGGGGACAGATTGTTTATTCGTAATAATGAAATCGTACCTGCTGATTCTGTGCTGATAAAAGGCGATGCTTCATTAGACTACAGCTTTGTTACTGGAGAGTCGGAGCCTGTTTCGCGAGAGTCTGGTGAGAAGATATATGCCGGAGCTAGACAAATAGGGTCAGGTATTGAGCTGGAGATTATTAAGCC
>DXEZ01000317.1 GCA_019114715.1 Candidatus Sphingobacterium stercoripullorum
TGCACGACGGCTTTTTTCTTTGCCGTCGTCCGGTAGATTTTCGTGGTTTATTCATTTTAAGGTTATCTATGCCTTAGTAAAATAATACTGCAGGTAACCCGTTCTCAGGCATTAAAAACGCAAAATAGGTAAACGCTCCAAAACATAATGTGGCTAATAAGAGTGCAATTTTCCCTAACAGCGGTGTTTGATACTTTCTCTTAAATAGCAGAATATTTAAAGCCAGCGAAACCGCTACAAGGAAAACATCTAAGATGAAATTACTCCACACAATGAACTTATCTGTTCCCATACTGCCCAAAATAAAAAAGCCAAGTACGAAAATAACATAATTAACACAAATCCAAATCGTTATCCTTTTGGCTGATAATTTTTCTTTACTCATAAATGTCCTCCTTTTCTAACGCAATGGCTTGCTTGATTTGCAGAACATCATATTTTAGTTTTATCCAGCCGATGATAAAAAGAACCACTGAGATGCCTGTAAGAATTATTAAATAGCTGAAAAAGCCTATAAACAGATGTTCAAACCAACGCCCTACAACGGCTGTTGGTACCACTCCGATTGTCAAAGTAAGCAAGTATCCAGCTGATTGCTTTTGTGGCGACCAATCCATGTTTTCGGTCATGGAAAAGGCAACTCCACTTGCCATCCCCAACCATAAGAATGTTAAAATTTGCAAACTTCCTGAAAGCAACTCATTTCCATATTCATTTACCAGCGCAGGAATAGTAAAGTAAAATTCACCTGTTCCCAGTTTCCAAGAAAGCAAAATTGAAAACACGAGATAAGCGAGGCTCCCGCACAGTAATCCCAAAAGGCCATATTTTATAGCTTTTCTCATTATAATTCTCACCTCAGATTCCTAAAGATTTTTTGATTTTTGGAATATATCTCCTTGATACATAGACACAAATATTACCTGAAAGGCGGATGCAGACCCTGCCTATAATATTCAGGTCAATATCTGCGATTTTCCTAATATTGACAATTTCAGAGTTAGAGATCCTCAGAAATTTTTGCTTTTTCAATACATCCTCTATTTCATATAAGCGATATTTAATAAGAAACTCTGCATTAGCTGTTTGAATATAAACTTTTTGATTTAAGGCGAATATCCTTAAAATATCTGCGACTTTAATTATATAAGCTCGGTTGTCAATGTATCCAGTAAGAGTAGTGACGGTGTGCTGATCAAAATCCCAAATAACCTCAACCAAGTCGTTTACAAACTGGGTTTTCTTTTCGGCAGTAATGAGAACCTCTACATCCTCAACACATGGGTTGACCTTAACATCAACTTGCAAATTATCACCTCCATAAAGATTATACCTATTCGAAGTGGCTAAATCCATATTTCGCATATAGGTGGTAGTGAATTTGTGATGGGCGGTAAATTTCCTTCTTATACCTTCCCAAAACCGGGTGTTTGACACAGATTACAGGAACGCATTGTAAAAATCAAGGCAATTATGAAAACAGGCCCCTATACTGACGGAGCCTGTGAGAGATATGGATGATACTTATTCTGCACATTTTATTTATTAAGCGATTGATTTTCCTGTTTTACATGTAATTTCTTTTCTGCAATGGAGAAATATTCCTTTAAGATAGGATATGTTAAGTTGTCCGGCAACGCATCGAAAAAACCGATTTCTCCCATTTCACTATAAGGTGGGATTTCACCAAAAGAATATATTGTGGCAAAGTAAACCTGACCATTCCCTTTATAGTGAAACCCGTTTAATTCCATATCAATGTAATAATCACATAATGGCTCTATATCAAATTGGATACTTCCAGTTTCTTCAAACAGTTCTCTTTTTGCAGCCTCTAAGGGAGATTCGCCTGCCTCGATCCAACCGCTGGGGTGTTCCCACGTTGTTCGATGTTTATGTTTGCAGAATACCCACTTTCCTTTATGTATTGCCATAATATCGGCAGAGAAATAGCCGGTAAGGGTATTAAATGGATAGACTTTAAATTCCATATGTTTATACCTCCAAAAAAATATTATAGTTATTTTGATCGGACAAAGCAAGAAACAGAATATGAATTATAAAGTTTAATCTACCTGCATATAACAACATTCCATCGGGCAAATATGAATTATACAATGTAAATGGGTGATGTTATATGGCGAAAGTAGAAAATTGCCCCGGCTTTGAAACTTTCGGTGCAGATGTAAAAGCAGCACGGAAAGCAAAGCATTTGTCGCGTAAGGCAATGGCGGAAAAAGTAAATATCGACTGGCGGTATCTTGCGAATATCGAAAACGACGGAACGATACCCAGCTTGCCGGTTATCATACAGCTAATCAGAAATTGCGGTCTGCCCGTGGAACGGTATTTTAACCCGGAAATCATGCGGGAAGAAAGCGAACAGCGGCAGCGTGTCAGCCACAAGCTGAAACTTTGTCCCGAAGAATACCTGCCGATCATCGAGGGCGCGATTGACGGGGCCATGAAAATTGAACAGCCAAAGAAGAAAGAAACGGTGGATGCCTGAAAACCATCCTCTGTTTTCTTTTGTTTGCGAGGGGCGCAAAAGCGTCCTTTATTTTTTGCACTTTTTTTCTGGAAAGTTCCTGTTTTGCGGGTAGTTTGAGGGTTTGCGAAGGTACTTATAGCGGAGAAGAACAAAAACAGCAAGCATA
>DXEZ01000318.1 GCA_019114715.1 Candidatus Sphingobacterium stercoripullorum
CCGCTGCTTCTTGTAGTGTATAGGAACGATCAGCTTCGATCTTGGACAGTGCCAATTTTTGATTTTTCGTTAATTTTGCCACTTTTCTAAACTGATTTCCTCGTTAACTAATTTTCCCAAGGTGCATTACCTTCTACAGTAATCCCCATACTACGTGCTGTTCCAGCTACCATTCGCATAGCAGACTCAACAGAAAACGCATTCAAATCCGTCATTTTTTCTTTAGCGATACCTTCGACTTGATCCCAAGTTACTTTCGCAACTTGTTTTCTGTTAGGCTCGCCTGAACCTAATTTCGCACCAGAAACCTCCTTCAACTGCACAGCAACTGGCGGAGTTTTGATAACGAAATCAAACGACTTATCTGAATAGACGGTAATTACTACAGGCAACACTTTTCCTTGTTTGTCTTGCGTGCGGGCATTGAACTGCTTACAGAAATCCATAATATTAACTCCTTTAGCACCTAATGCAGGTCCTACCGGAGGTGATGGATTTGCAGCACCGCCCCTAACTTGAAGTTTTACTAACGCACTGACTTCTTTTGCCATAGTGTAATTATTAATTTAAAATGTTTGTTAGTAAGTTGGAAGCAAATAACGTAACATTTAATATTCGTAAATAAACATCTATCTAAATAGAATATACTTAACGAGCGACAAAGATAGACAAATAATTTTAAATCTTCAAAATAAAGACAAAACTATTTTTTTACTCTTTTTCGACTTGCATATAGTTAAGCTCTAAAGGAGTCTTACGACCGAAAACTTTAACCATAACAGTTAACTTTTTCTTATCCTCATGAACCTCTTCTATTTCTCCGGTAAATCCGTTGAATGGACCATCATTAACCTTAACGCTCTCACCAACGTAATAAGGAACATTAATGACTTCGGCTTGTTCAGCCATCTCATCAACCTTACCTAAAATACGATTAACTTCGGCTGGTCTTAAGGGAATTGGGTTTCCCTGATTATCACCTAAAAATCCAATAACGCTATTAACGTTCTTTATAATGTGGGAAGTTTCTCCGCGTAAATCAGCTTCAATAAGCACATATCCAGGATAATAGTTACGCTCTTTAGCCACTTTTTTCCCATCACGCATTTGGTAATACTTTTCCATAGGTATCAATACCTGAGGTACTAAATGCTCAATCCCTAAGTGCCTAATCTCCGCTTCAATATACTGCTTCACCTTCTTCTCCTTACCACTAACGGCCCTTACCACATACCAATTTAATCCTTCTTGTGCCATAATATTACGTAGTTACTACGATCCTATACCATATAACAGTTCCAAGACATTGCTAGATGCTTTATCCATTGCTAAGATTACCAAAGCAATAATTAAAGATGCAACTAACACAACTACTGCAGAGTTTTGTAACTGAGACCAGGTTGGCCAAGTTACCTTCTCGGACATCTCTGTATATGATCCTTTAAAAAATTCTAGAACCTTTGCCATATAGCTTGATTTTACTTGCAGGGGTACAAGGATTCGAACCCTGACCAACGGTTTTGGAGACCGCTATTCTACCATTAAACTATACCCCTGTGAATGTTTTTTTATAATGAACGTTGCAAATATACCATAAAGTAAACACTACAGCAAATAAAAAAACGAAATTATTTTCTTATTATTTGATAGATAACTTTATAGAAAAAATAAGCTAATCGATTTACTCGACTAGCTTATTCTATTTGCATATTTTCTTCTAAAATTATGCAGTAATCTCAGTTACTTGACCTGCACCTACAGTTCTACCACCTTCACGAATCGCGAAACGTAGACCTTTTTCCATAGCAACAGGGCTAATTAATTTAACATTAATAGTAACGTTATCACCTGGCATAACCATTTCAGTTCCTTCTTCAAGAGTAATCTCTCCAGTAACGTCAGTCGTACGGAAGTAGAACTGAGGACGGTACTTGTTAAAGAATGGAGTGTGACGTCCACCTTCTTCTTTTGAAAGAACGTAAACTTCTGCTTTAAAATCAGCGTGAGGTGTTACTGAACCTGGCTTACAGATAACCATACCACGACGGATATCTTCTTTTTCAATACCACGTAACAATAAACCTACGTTATCACCAGCTTGACCAGTATCTAAGATCTTACGGAACATCTCAACTCCAGTCACAGTAGACTTTAAGTTTTCAGCACCCATACCTAAGATATCAACAGCATCACCTGTGTTAGTAGTACCTCTCTCAATACGACCAGTTGCAACAGTACCACGACCAGTGATCGAGAATACGTCCTCAACAGGCATCAAGAATGGAAGGTCTGTCAAACGTGGTGGAACTGGGATGTACTCATCTACTGCAGCCATAAGCTCCATGATTTTATCAACCCACTGCTGTTCACCGTTCAATGCACCTAATGCAGATCCTTGTACAACAGGAATGTCGTCTCCTGGGAACTCGTAGAAAGATAACAATTCACGAATTTCCATTTCAACTAATTCAAGAAGCTCAGGGTCATCCACTAAGTCAACTTTGTTCATGAAAACAACTAATGCTGGTACACCAACCTGACGTGCCAATAGAATGTGCTCACGAGTTTGTGGCATTGGACCGTCTGTTGCTGCAACAACTAGAATAGCTCCGTCCATTTGAGCAGCACCTGTAACCATGTTCTTTACATAGTCGGCGTGACCTGGACAGTCTACGTGCGCATAGTGACGATTAGCTGTTTCGTATTCTACGTGCGATGTATTAATAGTAATTCCACGCTCTTTCTCTTCTGGAGCAGAGTCAATAGAATCGTATGAACGGGCTTGTGTCAAGCCTGCATCAGATAATACTTTTGTAATAGCCGCAGTAGTCGTGGTCTTACCGTGGTCAACGTGACCGATAGTACCAATGTTTAAGTGTGGCTTACTGCGCTCAAATTTCTCTTTTGCCATTTTGTATCCGAATTAAAGTAAGTAATTTATTTAATCTTTTTAATTGTCACTTACGAGCCAATGATGGGACTTGAACCCATGACCTCTTCCTTACCAAGGAAGTGCTCTACCGCTGAGCTACATCGGCTGACAAATATAAAAATTTCGCTCTATTATCGCCTTAATTTAATAAAAATAAGGGAAATAGAAACAAAATTTTGAGCGGAAGACGAGGTTCGAACTCGCGACCTATAGCTTGGAAGGCTATCGCTCTACCAACTGAGCTACTTCCGCTGATTGTGTGGAGGGAGAAGGATTCGAACCTTCGAAGCCGAAGCAACGGATTTACAGTCCGTCCCATTTGACCGCTCTGGAATCCCTCCTCACCACGATTTCTCGTGTGGAGCCTCCTATCGGAATCGAACCAATGACCTACTGATTACAAGTCAGTTGCTCTACCAGCTGAGCTAAGGAGGCTAATTTTACTTATTTAAAGAACTTCTTTCGAATCTTTGCGAGGCAAAGCTCGGTTTTATTTTTGAATTAAACAAACTTTATTTCTTTTTTTTATTCCTTAATCGCTAAGGCCTAAAATTCGTCTCTTCAGTGGTGCAAATATAGTCACTTGTTCGAATAAAATAAAAATTATACACTCTTTTTTTACATTATTAACGCATTACATTGAAATTCAAGCCAGTAAAATTCATTTCCTCAAATAAACCTAACGATTTTCTATCTTTGCACAATCTATTTTAAGGTATTATGAAAATAATGATCAATAATCTGCTATATATATCAGTAAGTTTCTTAGTCTTTACAACAAGCTTGTGTAGTACAAACCAAGTAAAAGCCCAAGAGAAGAAGGGAGTCATCAACTATATAAAGGAACAATTCCTCAGTAACACACAGGACTCTTCCAGAAAGTCAAGTGTAATCGTCGTGCCGGCATTAGGCTATTCCCAGGAGAAAGGACTTGAGTATGGTTTAGCTGGAACTTATAGTTTTTATACTGATAAAAACAATAAAGATAGCCGGACATCCAATATCATGACATCTGCAACACTAACTACAAAGAAGCAAATGAACTATAAGCTGGAAGCAGATATATGGACCAAGGATAATTTATGGCATTTAATCTCTGAGATTCGTTACCGAGACTGGCCTTATGATTTTTACGGTATAGGCACAAACACGTCCAGTAATACGAAACAATTGATAAGCCATACACTGACTAAAATAAGTGTTGAAGCTGAAAGACGAGTTTTAAAAAACACCTATTTAGGTCTAAACACCTCATTTGAACACAATAAATTCAATACGCAAGACGAGACAGGAGGTATCTACGATGATTTTGACAAGCTTGATCTCCTAGGTAAATATGGTGGTAGGTTTATGACTTTTGGTATATCAGCCCTATACGACAAAAGAGACCTAACAACATATACTACTCGTGGTTTTTACTCTCGCATAAAATACGCCTACGCTCCAAACATTTGGGGTGGAGAGAACTTCAACGGCTCACAATTCGATTTAGACATGCGGTATTTTTACAGCCCAATAAAACCTTTAACTATCGGCACCCAAGCCATATTTAGAAGCACCACTGGAAAATCAACACCCTTTTACACTTTCCAGCAACTTGGGGGTGACATGATGATGAGAGGCTATTACTTGGGAAGATATTTGGATAAAAACTATACCGCATTACAAGCCGAAGCTAGGTATAGATTTATTCCAAGACTTGGAGCTGTTGCATTTGGATCTTTGGGATCCGTCTTTGGAAAGGCAGAAGGCTCTAGAGTAGTACCTGCAGCAGGTTTAGGATTAAGGTACTTCTACAGCCTGGAACATCTTGGAACATTACGAGTTGATTTTGCAATAGGTGAAAAACGTCCAGGCGAACCTAGGCAACAAGGGTTTTACATCAGCATCAGTGAAGCTTTTTAATCCTTTACTTAAAAAAATACGGAAAGCGTAGTTTAAAGTGCTCCACTTGTTTTGTATCTTTTTGAATGAGGATTCCAAAATGAAACAAATCAATGGATAGAGAAACCGAGGGGTGCTCTTTTAAGTGTTGCCATTGTCTTTTTGTGATAGCTGAGCTATAAATTCGTCCTATAAACACAGCGGAAAATGGCGAAGCAGCTAGACATACACTCAGAGCTTGATCAGTAGCATGCTCTATTGGTAGGTAAAAGGCTGATTTTCTAGCTTTAGATTTTTGGTATCCAATCTTGAAGGCATTCAAGCTATCCACCACCAATACGGATCGCATCCCCCAATGCTTAAGAATCCTTGATATTAGCCAGTTATAAGGCAGATTCAGACTGTTTGGCAACTCTTGCTTATTTCTATTGCTAATATTCGTCTTATTATACAAAACTTGCTCGGCCAAACTATATACGAAGGGTGAATGCGTGCCGTGCCTTGAATTTGCTGTAAGAAAGTGATGGACTAAATCAAAAATATAACGCATAAAACATTTTGTATATCAAGGGCTAAAATTTAACATTTCATTAATTACCGCCTATTCAATGCAACCATTCAATCGCAAGACACTATTAATCAACAACATAAAAACAACCCACTATTCATCTCATATATTGCAGTAGAATTTAAGTACCACGAAATTATAATATTTTTATGATTAACCTTTTATTAGCTCACTAAATTTGTCTATTTTTCCAGAATAAACAACAGACTAATCTACATGAATGATATTATCGAAGGCGTTTATAACGTCATTTGGAGTGACATATTAGTATATTTTTGCTTAGGACTAGGCATTTATCTCACAATAAAATTCCGCTTCCCTCAGTTTTACTATTTCAAAGATATGATTCGTCTATTATTTGATGGTGAATCATCGGCAAAAGGGATTTCCTCTTTTCAAGCTTTTAGTATAGCAGTTTCAGGAAGAGTTGGTACTGGTAACATTGCCGGAGTAGCAACTGCCATTGCGATGGGCGGCCCAGGTGCCATCTTCTGGATGTGGCTAACGGCAATCTTAGGAAGTTCTACAGCAATTGCAGAAGCAACTCTGGGGCAAATGTATAAAGAGGTGAACAACGGTGAATATAGAGGGGGACCTGCATATTATATCCTGAAAGGATTAAAATCAAAAACCTTCGCATGGGCATTCGCGATAGTCACCATTGTTAGTACCGGATTTTTCTTACCCAGCATACAAAGTAATAGCATAGCCTTAGCAGTAGACACCGCTTTTAATGTTTCTCCAAATATTGTCGCGGTAATATTAACTGTATTTCTGGCCATAATTATCCTAGGTGGGGTTAAAAGAATCGGAATGGTAGCTGAATATATAGTGCCGATCATGGCAGGTATATACATCCTTATGGCCATCGTAATTATCGGGTTAAACGTAAGCAAAATACCAGAAGTATTCAGCTTAATCATAAACTCGGCATTTAACGTTAAGTCAGCATTTGGTGGCATTATCGGAATCGCCATTTCTTGGGGAGTTAAAAGAGGAATTTATAGTAACGAAGCAGGGCAAGGAACCGCTCCGCATGCAGCCTCTGCAGCGGAGGTCACCCACCCTTATAAACAAGGCTTAGTGCAGGGGTTCTCTGTATATGTAGACACTCTACTAGTCTGTACAGCAACCGCTCTTATGATTTTGTTTACTGGACAGTATAACATCGAGAATCCAGAAGGTGGATTCTTAGTGCAGAACATCGCGCCCGAGATCCAGTACGGCCCAGAGTTCACCCAGCTTGCTGTCGCACACCATTTCCCAATCATGGGTAAACCATTTATAGCTATAGCCTTATTTTTCTTCGCTTTTACAACAATTATGGCCTACTACTATATTGCAGAGACCAACGTTAGTTTCGTTCTTCGCAAAAACAAAGGAAAAGCCTTGTATTGGGTATTAAGAATCTGCATTCTTTTATCTGTGTACCTAGGCTGTGTAATCACAGCAAAAACCGCTTGGACCTTAGGAGATATTGGAGTGGGCTTAATGGCGTGGCTTAATCTAATTGCATTAGTTTTCCTTCACAAAAGGGTTTGGGTCGCACAAAAAGATTACAATGAGCAAAAGAGATTGGGTAAAAACCCTGTTTTCGATAGCGATAAATACGGGTTTAAGCACATGACATTTTGGAGTACTAAAGATAAGGACAAGCCCACTACCTGATGCCGGAATCCTTCACCACCTCCCGATCTCCACTCCAAATACGTTTGTTGGACCACGGCTCAGCGGGATTCGACCAAAAAGGGTTACTTGGTGAGAGTCCCAATGGCAAAAATATAGTAGCGGCTAAATAAGGGCTCCCTTGATTGTTATAAGAATCACCCAGATTGGGTTGATTGCCATGTAGCCCAATGCTTAACCAACCGTCCTTATAATAGGTTCCTTCAGGCTCCAATGTTTTGGAAATGACGGCGGTCAACGCTTCGCGCACCGAGGAAGGAGGAAGCTCTTCAGGCAGGCGATTTAAAAACGCCATGTTGGCCAAATGATGAAAAGCTGCTCCACGGTAAATGATTGACCGTCCCGAGGCAGGGTATGTACCGTCAGCCATAATCAAACGCTCCAGGATTACTGCATATCTAGCATTCCGTTTCTTTATTGATTCTGCGTGCAGCATGTGATCCGCCACCTTACCTTCCAAGCCATCTATTATAGCGGTTAGATAAGGGTGAATGACGAAGCTGTTGTAATAATCGTATGCGAAATAAACACCATCCTTATAGATTCCATCCCCTACATACCATTGTTCAAATTGGTTGATCGTCATATTAACGCGCATCTGATCCCAGCTTTCTCCTTTATCCGCTAAAAATGTTTCAATTACCGCTGAGAACAACAGCCAATTGGAAAAATAGGGCGTGTACTTTCTAGTGGTTTTAAATGCATCTATTAAATGGCCTTTTGTTTCATCTGGTAGATTATCCCAAATCCAATTTGAGCGTAATAAGCCTAATGCTAAAAACGAGGCATCAACAAGCTGTTGGTTGCCGATATCAAAGCGTAAAAAGTCATTAGCTGTAGAGTCCATAGCATTGACTAGGCCATCAATAACCCAATTCCTATATTTTTCCCGTAGCTCTAGCTCATAGTCATCTCCCTCGTCTAGGTCCAACCAAGGAGCAATTCCTGAGAAAACCCGGCCTATAACTTCCAAATATTGCACCTGTATTCTAAATTCCGGACTATCTGAAATACTAGGAATTCTTTTGGGCATATTTTCTTTCAATTTATCATTCGCTAAATTAAACAAAACAGGACTGACCATTTTATCCATTTCAACTAACCAAAAACGGCGGCTAGCATCCTTCTCTTGAGACCAAGAAAGCTTGGTCGACAGCAATAGACAAACTAAAAACGGTAACACCTTAAGATACATACGCATAGAACATTCTTTAAGCAGTGAGTAACATTTCAATTGCTTCTCGTGATAGTTTTTTAATTAACTTCAATAACCGTGTTGTTTTCCCTTGGATGACTCGTGCATAATAAGCACCTGCCTTCCTCTACCTCTCGGTCGGTTAGCACTTCATTATACCGCATTCTTACTGACCCTTCAGTGCACTTAGAAATACATGTGCTACACATCCCCGACTTACATGAATACGGCAGAGCGAGCCCTTGTTCTAAACCCGCCTCCAGCACTGTTTGGTGATAAGGCACCTCAAGAACAGTATCTACACCTTGAAACTTCAGAATAACGGAATAGGTATTCTTATCTACTTCTTCCAGACTGGTCTCATTATCATCATCTTCCTCTTCTTCGGGAAGACGAAAAGTTTCTTTTTTTATTTGGCTATGCGGATAGCCTAACCCTGAAAGTGTAAAATAGCACAGGTCCATATAGTAAGTTGGGCCGCATGTATAAAAAACTATATCGTCATCAATTGAATAATTAGATAATAATTCAATAATATAATCTCTATTAAGCCTGGCTTTAAGTAGGTTTTTTGCAGAAGAATATATCCACTCTATCTTAAGACGATTCGGGAAGTCTTCCTCCCATTTTTTCAGCTCCTTGAAAAATAAGGCGTCATCTTGTGATCGATTGCTATATACTAGAAGTACGTTGGACTCATTCTCAGCAATTAATGCTGTTTTCAAAATAGAATACAATGGGGTAACACCTACTCCCGCAGCAAATAATACTACAGTACGTTTACGGTCCTGTTCTGGCTCATAAACAAACAGACCATTAGGACCGGTTGTGTTTATAACATCACCAACTTTCAACTGTTGATGCAAAAACCTTGACACCTCACCGTTATCAATTCTTTTAACAGTCACCGCCAGTCTCTCGTTGTTATATGGGGAACTGTTAAAAGAGTACGACCTCCTAACCTCTTGTCCATTAAACTCAAAAATCAAGGTGATAAATTGCCCGGATTTATACACTGGATAGTCATCACTTATGGAGGAAAACTCAATCGTTAAATTACCATTTGGTTGAGGTAAAATTGTTTCTACCTTCAAAGGAAATATTTTCATGAACTCTATTAAACGTAAAATCTGTAATTTTTAAAATTTATCCTAATATAACAAATGCGCCTTACAAGGCTACAGGAAGATCTGCAGTATGTAAGGCGCATTTAAAAAGGGTATTGATATTTTATAATGTTCGCTTAACTTCTACTTGTTCGTAAGCTTCAACTATATCTCCGACTTTAATGTCGTTATATCCTTCAATATTTAATCCACATTCAAATCCTGAGGAGACCTCTCTTACATCATCTTTAAAGCGTTTCAATGAAGCAAGCTTTCCAGTGAATACTACCACCCCTTCTCTAATGATTCGAACGTCATTGTTCCTATGTATCTTTCCATCCAATACCATACACCCTGCAATAGTACCAACTTTAGAAATCTTAAATACTTCTCTAATTTCAACATTAGCAACGATCTTCTCTTCATATTTCGGAGCCAACATACCTTCCATCGCCGATTTGATTTCTTCAATCGCATCGTAGATAATGGAGTATAGTCGTATATCGATCTGCTCTTGTTCAGCTAATTTTCTAGCATTTAAAGTAGGCCTAACTTGGAATCCGATAATAATTGCATCTGAGGCAGAAGCTAATAACACATCTGATTCAGAGATCGCACCTACTGATTTGTGGATAACATTTACTTGAATTTCATCTTTAGATAACTTCAATAGAGAGTCACTCAAAGCTTCAATAGAACCATCCACATCACCTTTAACAATAATGTTAAGCTCCTTAAAGTTTCCTATCGCTAACCTTCTACCAATCTCATCAAGTGTAATGTGTTTAGTAGCACGCATACCTTGCTCTCTTTGCAGTTGTAAACGTTTGGTTGCAACATGACGTGCTTCTGTTTCCGATTCTAAAATATAGAATTTGTCACCAGCTGTTGGTGCACCGGACATACCTAAAATCTGAATAGGCATAGACGGTCCCACCTCCTTGACTCTTTCTCCTCTTTCATTCGATAGAGCTTTTACTTTACCAGAATACGAACCTGCTAAAATTGCATCTCCTATACGAAGAGTACCACTTTGAACCAAAACAGTTGTAACGATACCTCTACCTACATCCAGAGAAGCCTCAACGACCGATCCCACAGCTCTCTTCTTAGGGTCTGCCTTTAAGTCTAATAATTCTGCCTCAAGTAATACTTTCTCTAAAAGCAGGTCTATATTTAAACCTGTTTTAGAGGAAACCTCTTGGCTTTGATATTTTCCACCCCAGTCTTCAACTAGGATATTCATATTTGCTAATTGTTCTTTAAGCTTGTTTGGATCTGCAGTCGGCTTATCCACTTTCGTGAATGCAAATACAATAGGTACTCCAGCCGCCTGGGCATGATTTATCGCCTCTTTAGTCTGTGGCATCACACCATCGTCTGCAGCTATTACGATAATTACAACGTCAGTTACCTGCGCACCACGGGCACGCATCGCCGTAAAGGCCTCGTGACCAGGCGTATCTAAGAAGGTAATTGTTTTATCGTTTTCAAGCTTCACTGCATATGCACCAATGTGCTGAGTAATTCCACCTGCCTCACCGCGAGTCACATCTGATTTTCGGATATAATCCAGTAAAGAAGTTTTTCCGTGGTCAACGTGTCCCATCACCGTAACTATCGGTGCTCTTGAAACTAAGTTTTCTTCAATATCTGGCTCTTCTAACGAAGTAGTTTCTTCGTCTTCTGGGCGAATAAACTCAATTTCAAACCCGTATTCGTCCGCAACAATAGTTAATGTTTCTGCATCTAAGCGTTGGTTGATAGAAACGAAAATTCCTAGGTTCATACAAGTGGCAATAACATCTGTCACCTGGACATCCATTAAGTTTGCTAGTTCGTTAGCTGTAACAAACTCGGTTACTTTTAAAACTTTGGAATCAATTTCTTCATTTCTTGCTGCCTCTTCCGCAGAAAGAGCTATATCATCCCGCTTACGTCTTCTTAACCGCGCTCTCTGAGCAAACTTCGTGGACTTACCAGCGCCAGATAATCTAGCTAGAGTTGCCTTGATATGCTCTTGGATATCTTTATCCGTTAACTCTTCTTTTTTCTCTTTCTTTTGTTTTCTTCTACCACCGCCTCTTGCTCTGTTACTATGTCTTTCCGACTTACCATCTACGGCTTTAGCTTGAGTTCCACCAACGACAGGGTTCTGTGTTTTTTTCCTTCTACGTTTTCTACGCTCTTTATTTGCAGAGTCCGAAGAAGCCACTGGTCTCCCTTTACTTCGTTCTTGTGGTAGTTCAATTTTCCCTACTACTTTAGGTCCTGCTAAAGTAGTTGTTCTAATTCTAATGACATCATCACCCGTTTTAGATGCTGACGTATTGGTCTTTTCACTGCCTTTAGGCGATTTATCTTCACGTTTCGGAGAAACGTCTTTTTTATCTCCTTTTGGTTTTCTAGACTTGTTAGCGGCGCCGTCCTTCACAGGCTTTTCTTTTTTAGGCTCCTGCTGTTTCTTCTCAGCCGACGGTTTAGCCGCAGGCTTCTCTTCAATAACTTGTCTGATTTCTTCTTTTTTATCTTCGGTTTTACTACCTGTTTCCGCTGCTGGCTTTTCTACCTTCGGTTGCTCTTTTTCCGCTGGCTTTTGTTCCGGCGTTTCAACAGGTTCTTTCTCTTTTACTTCCTCTTTTTTAGGAGCGACAGTTTCTTTAACTTTTTCCTCTTTCACTTCCGCTTTCTCCTGAACGGCTTCTTTCTTCTCTTCTACTTTGGCTTTCCGAGGCTTTTGTAAACTATCTAAATCTATCTTACCAACAACTTTTAAAGGAGAGTTCCCTTTGGACTCTTCCTTTTCCGTTTTTGGTTCTTCTTTCTTTTCTACAACAGGTTCCTTAGCTTGTGGCTCCGGTTGATCTAGCTTTTGACTGCTTGGAGAAGGTTCTTTTTCAGTCTGAGAAACAGAAACTTTGCTTTCGGCAGCTGCTTCTTCACGACGAATTTTGCCGATAACAATTTGATTAGCCTCTTCTTTGACGCTTTTATCCCCTTGAAATTCTTTCAAAAGAACTCCATACATCTCCGAAGACAGGCGTGTGTTAGGCTTTGATTCGATTTCAAAACCATTTTTCTTCAAATGTTCCACAGCCGTCCCTATACCGATGTTAAGCTCCTTTGCAGCTTTAAGCAAGTTTACTTTCTTTCCTTCTGACATCTAATTATTTATCCTTCTTTTAATAAAATTTTACTCTGCAATACAAAAATAGACTTTTTTAGAGGAATTAACACTATTAATCCCATCTAAATTAGAGTGTCGTCTATTCGAATTCGGCCTCAAGGATACGGAGTATTTCCTCAATTGTATCCTCTTCAAGATCCGTCCTTCGAACCAATTCTTCAACACTTAGTGCAAGTACTGCTTTAGCACTATCCAAACCGACCCTTTTCAATTCATCGATGATCCAATTATCAATTTCATCGGAGAACTCATCAATGTCTACGTCCTCCTCCAGCTCATCACTCTCTCTGTAAACATCAATTTCAAACCCTGTCAGCTTTCCAGCCAACTTGATATTATGTCCACCTCGACCAATTGCTAAGGACACTTGATCGGGCTTTAAATAGACCGATGCTCTGCTATTTTCTTCATCCAATTTAATGGATGTTATCTTAGCAGGGCTTAATGCTCTTGTAATATATAATAACAGGTTGCTAGTGTAATTGATAACGTCAATATTTTCGTTTTTTAATTCTCTAACAATCCCATGAATCCTCGAACCTTTCATTCCTACACAAGCTCCAACTGGATCTATTCTATCATCGAATGACTCCACCGCAACTTTCGCTCTCTCACCAGGTTCTCTAACAATATTTTTAATGACTATCAGTCCGTCAAAAATTTCCGGAACTTCTAATTCAAACAATCTCTGTAAAAACTCAGGTGCTGTACGTGAAATAATAATCTTCGGGTTAGAGTTTATCATCTCAACCTTTGAAACGACGGCTCTAACATTATCGCCCTTTTTAAAATAATCTGCAGGTATTTGTTCAGACTTAGGTAATATCAACTCATTACCATCGTCGTCTAACACCAAAATCTCACGCTTCCAAATCTGGTAAACTTCACCAACAACAAGCTCTCCTTCTCGGTCCTTGTATTTCTTAAATATCTCGTCTTTCTCTAGTTCTAAAATCTTAGATACTAAAGTTTGACGTGCAGCTAATATAGCCCTTCTTCCAAAGCTCTCTAAGGTAATCTCCTCAATATAGTCGTCTCCTACTTCCAAGTCAGGATCAAGCTCTCTAGCTTCTGCTATTTCAATTTCAAGCTCGTCATCTTCCGAAAACCCGTCCTCAACAACCGCACGCGTTCTCCACATCTCCAAGTCACCGTTATCTGGGTTAACAATCACATCCACATTCTCATCGGTCCCGTAACGCCTGCGAACCATACTCCTGAACACCTCCTCCAACACGGATATGACTGTGGGACGATCAATATTTTTAAAGTCTTTGAACTCTTGGAAAGAGTCAATTAAATTTATGTTACTGCTCATTTTATTTAAATGAAATTTGAACCTTTGTTTCTTTAACTTGCTCGAAAGCAATATATTTCTTAAGCACTTCTGCCTTTTTCCTTTTCTCTTTATACACGTATTCCATTTCGAATCTATCCTCTTCTACTACCAAAAGGGTTCCTTGCAGTTCTTCACCTTCGGTTGTTAAAACTTTAATTTTACGACCTATATTTTTCAGGTACTGCCTATGGAGCTTCAATGGTTTACCCACCCCAGGTGAGGAAACCTCTAAGCGGTATGGTCCACTAAAAACCTCTTTTTCTTCTAAATGGAATCCAACAAAGCGGCTTATATCTGCACAATCATCAATATTAACCCCCTGATCACCGTCCACTAAAATCTCAACCTTGCCGTTACTAAGTACTGACACATCCACTAAAAATAGATCCTCTCTATCTGCAATCTTTTCCTCGACAAGCCCCTGAATCAACTCTTCTTTTGAATTTTGATGCATATTACCTATAAAAAATTAAAAAAGGGAGCATAACATGCCCCCTCTTTCCAATATTATTATGCAAAAGTACAACTAAATTTACAATAAAAAAAATAAATATTACTTATTATGAATAACAGTATCTATACTCTTTTGCATTTGGGCCATGATTTGCGATAGGCGTGCCAGCTCTGTTTCGTCGCTTTTAACTGGGAAGCTTTTACTGATAAAAGAATAAGGTTTCCAGATTTCTACTATCTCACTTGTTGGAACCCAGAAAGATTCAAATGCAGGATTATCCGCTAATAATTGCAAGCCTTTAGGTTCTCTGATTTTTCGCCCCACTCTTCTATACTCCACGCCTTCTTCCTTGACCACAACAATATAAGTTTCATTCGGATTTATTAAAGACCAATCCTCTAGGTATTCTCCAATAACCACATCTTCCTGATTTATGGGCAACATAGCGCTATCCTTAATCTCAAAAGCGCGATACACTTTCCGAGGATCTAAATCCAAAAATGTAAACTGCGGGAGAGTAGAAACATACTCTGTATCATAGTGCTCGCTTGCATATTGCTTTTGAGCTAAAGCAGAAACGTAATTTACTTTAGGACTATTATCAACACCAACTGCCACAGTAAGTAAACGCAGTTTTTTTGTGGCGTAAGTAGCCTTCGGCTTCCAATGGGCGTTAATTTTTTCATTCATCAACTCCGTAACGGTAACCTCAAAAAACTCTGACATCTCTGTCAAGAGGCTAAACTTAGGCTTAGACCGCCCCTCTTCGTAGGAGCCTACCGCTGCACGGGTGACTTTTAACATATCTGCGAGCTTCTGTTGAGTCAGACCGTACTTCTTCCTTAAAAACTTCAAATTTCTTGAAAAATTACTCATTATGACAACTCAATTTGCTCCAAACAATCAACTCTATTTTTAATAGTATCAATTCCTAAGCTACGCTCAAACCTACCAGCCTGGAGCGAAATTCAGCCCAAACACGCCAAACTTCACATCCGAACGTTGGAATGGAATAGCGTAATAAGGCTCTAGAATCATGGCCCCAAAGAGGTTTATCCTTAAGGATACTCCTGCACTAAAAACCGGCGCCTTCACATTACTATCGTAAACCATCACGGGCTTGCCATCAGAACCTATAATTGGATTCCCATCCCCATCGATTGCCTCCACCCTATCGCTATCGGACTTACTCATTTTCACTTTATTGCCTCTATTCCATGCCACACCACCGTCAATAAAAATGTTCAGGTCAGAGAATAAAAACCCTGATTCCATCACAGCTAACTCTTTTGGCCCAGTAAATGGAATACGCATCTCTAAATTACCTATCGCCATTTTAGACCCCATTAAATCACTCA
>DXEZ01000319.1 GCA_019114715.1 Candidatus Sphingobacterium stercoripullorum
TCCAAGCAGAGTTAATAGCTATTAATTCTCTAAAAGATACAAGGTTACCTCGGATGCGAAGTGACCTTGTTTGCTTTGTGGTGTTAGTGTATTGTAAAAAACTACAAATTGAACAGTAGATTGTTCGACTAAAATTGTATATAGTTTTATCTTTGGCACTCACTTTTAAAATCGATATCTATGAAATTGTTGCTCAGTCTGAAAAGTGTAACCGCTTTATTGTTTATCATTTTACTTGCTGGATCCTCCTTTGGGGCCTCTCATTTCCCTATGCAATATGCAGTGGGAAAATCGGGGGAAGTATCTTTTCTGCAGGATACCTTGAATAGAGCCCAAGATCAGGACACCTTGAATAGAGTCCAAGATACGGTGAAGATGGGGGATCAAAAACTCATCAAAGATTTAAAGAGTGATTCAGGATTTTTATATAAAGATTTAGAAATCCGAAATACCTTCAAAAAGCCTCATTATGCAGAGGAACCAGTTAGGGAGAAGAAGTTCTGGAGGGCTTCAGCGGAATGGTTCTTAGCGCAAGCGGTACCTGCCTCGGTGAATTACTTTATCCGCAAAGACCCTTACTCGCACATTTCTTTTAAAAATTTCTTCAACCATCAGCGTTTTAGCGCTTGGGATTGGGATGATAATCAGTTTACTACCAATCAGATTGATCACCCTTATCACGGGAATTTATATTTCAATGCTTTCCGTAGCAATGGGTACAACCTCTGGCAATCCAGCATTGCAACAGTAGTTGGAAGCTATATTTGGGAAACAGGAGGGGAGACGCAGGCGCCTTCGATAAACGACTTTGTGAATACCAGTTTTGCGGGTATTTTAGTTGGGGAGATGACCCACAGAGTGTCAAGAAATATTATTGCTCGTATCGGTAGGACGGACAATAAAAGAGGGAACGAAATCACGGCATTTCTTGTTAACCCAGTAAATGGGATTAATAGGTGGCTAGATGGTAAATGGGGGACGGCCGATGATTACTATTTAGCCGACTCATCTGTTATAGTCGGTGCGGTAGATCTCGGCGTTAAACGTTTGGATTCCAAAAGTGGCGATCTGATTGAGAAAGGTAAAAATGCCTATTTTTTACGGTTTAGGTTTTTCTATAACGACGGTGAACACCGCCTGAAAAGGCCATTTGATCAGTTCAGCGTGAATATGGAGGTTGGTAGTGGAGATAGTACGTTTATACAGGCCGTCAATGTCCATGCGCTAATGTATGGGCATGAGTTTTTTGAAACCAATAACGGTCAATATTACGGCCTACTTACGGCGCACTATGATTTTTATAATAACGATGCCTTCTTTTACGGAGCGCAGAGTTTAAACTACAATCTGGAGGCTAAATACTCCTACAAAAAGAGCCAGTTGCGACTGCGTGCAGCTGGAGGTGCGGTGGTTTTAGGTGCCGTGCCTGACCCTTATTTGCTGTATGGCGATAGCAGGAACTACAATTACGGATCTGGTCTAAGCTACCGTTTTCAAGGGGATATGAATATTGGAAAGCGCTTGTTGCTGAATGTGGACTATAACGGGGGTGTGTTTTTTACCTTGAGTGGAAACGATTCTAACTATACGCTGAATGCCTTGAGTTTAGAGAGTAGTTTACGAGTTTATAAAAACTTCACCTTGAATGCTAGTGGGGGATATTTCTCCCTACATGGGCACTTTGATGATCCGGAGCTAGCGGATTACAATAGAGAGTATCCATTTGCTCGTCTCTCGGTAGGGTATAGTATTCTGTTTTAGGGCGATTAGTTGAATGAAATGTATTCACCAAGGTGCGCCTTGGTGAATACATGTAGCTTATTAGCTTAAGTTTTTCAGTTGCTGCTCCAGTAAACTTATTTTCGCTAGAGCATCCTCCTTTTTCTTTCTTTCATTCTCCACGATTTCAGGCTTTGCATTTTGTACAAACCTCTCGTTATTGAGCTTTTTATTGACGCCAATTAAAAAGCCATTGAAGTAAGCTATATCTTTTTCAATTCTTTCTCTCTCGGCTTCAACATCAATTTTATTCTCCAGGTTAATGAAGCATTCTTCTTTCCCTACTAGGAAGCTCAGTGCGCCCGGTATATTCTCACTTACTAAGGTGACTTTTGATATGTTAGCCAGCTTTTCAATGATCGGGGAGTACACATTAAAGTCTAGCTCTGAAGGGTGTATGGATAGCTCCAAGCTTTCTTTCTGTGGAATTTGTTTCTGGTTTCTGATGTTTCTAATTTCTGAAACTATATCTTGAATGATTTGGAACTCTTTGATAAGTTTTTTGCTGTAATCTTCTTTATTAGGGTAGGAGGAAACCATGATGAAGTCCATCTCGTCTCTACTTCCAAAGAAGTCATCGTGCCATAGTTCTTCCGATAAAAACGGCATAAATGGGTGGATAACTTTTAAGATATCCTGAAAATACCCAGTTACCTCTATTAGCGTTTCTTTAGGGATTGGTTTTTTGAAATCCGGTTTTATGATCTCTAGATACCACGAGCAGAAGTCATCCCACACTAGTTTATAGATATCCATTAGTGCTTCTGATAGCCTGTAGTTATCGTAGTGGGTGTCGATGGTTTCTAGTGCTTGTTGGAACCTGTTTTTAAACCAAACGCCAGCGACCTTCTGCGCTTCGGTAGCAGGGATGTCTTCCACCTCCCAGCCTTTAACGAGCCTAAAAGCGTTCCATATTTTATTAGCGAAATTTCTACCTTGCTCGCAATAGCTTTCATCAAACATCAGATCGTTACCTGCAGGCGAGGAAAGCATCATGCCCACGCGCACGCCATCCGTGCCGTATTGCTCCATGAGCTCTAATGGATCTGGGGAGTTGCCCAAGGACTTGGACATTTTTCGGCCCAGCTTATCGCGCACGATACCGGTAAGGTAAACGTTTGTGAATGGTGGCTTTCCAGTATATTCATGTCCCATGATAATCATACGCGCCACCCAGAAGAATAAAATTTCTGGTGCAGTCACAAGATCCTGCGTAGGATAGTAGTATTGAAACTCCTTGTTTTCTGGGTTTCTAACTCCATCAAAAACCGACATCGGCCACAGGGCAGAGGAGAACCAGGTGTCTAAGACATCCGGGTCTTGGTAGATGCCACTAGTGCTTAAGTTTTCTTTTTCAAACTTTTCAGCGGCTTCTTCTTTGGTTTTTGCTACCACCCATTTGTTATCCTCATTATACCATGCTGGAATCTGCTGTCCCCACCATAGCTGACGGGAGATACACCAGTCTTTAACATTTTCTATCCAGTGTGTATAGCTGGCTAAAAACTTATTGGGAATCAAATTGATTTCCCCACTTTTTATATAATCTAATGCAGGCTTGGCAAGCTCCTCCATCGATACGAACCATTGCATCGATAGCCTAGGTTCAATCGCCGCGTTGGTACGCTCGGAGAAACCTACTTGAGAGGTGTAATCTTCAATCTCTTCCAGTCCATCGGACTCTTTTAAGAGTTGAATGATCTTCTTTCTTGCTGCAAAGCGATCTTCACCTACTAAGATTTCAGCCTTCTCATTTAAAGTTCCGTCGTCATTTAAAATATCTATTACCTCTAGGTTGTGCTTAATACCCAGCTCGTAGTCGTTGATATCGTGCGCTGGGGTCACTTTCAAGCAACCCGTTCCGAACTCCATCTCTACGTACTCATCCTCGATAATAGGAATGGCGCGGTTTATTAAAGGTACAATGACCTCTTTACCCTTTAAATGGGTATAACGCTCATCTTTTGGGTTGATACAAACTGCCGTATCGGCCATGATAGTTTCTGGCCTAGTGGTAGCGATGACTATATACTCATTTGAGTCTTTGATTTTATACCTCAAGTGGTAGAGCTTTTGATTGACCTCTTTACGAATTACCTCCTCGTCAGATAGGGCCGTCATACCTTGGGGATCCCAGTTGATCATGCGAATTCCACGGTATATATACCCTTTTTCATGCAAGCGAATGAATGTGTCGATTACAGCTTCCGAGAGTTCCTCATCCATAGTGAACTTGGTGCGGTTCCAGTCGCAGGAAGCACCGAGCTTCTCGAGTTGAGAAAGTATTATACCTCCATATTTCTCCTTCCACGCCCAAGCGTGACTGAGGAATTTTTCTCTTGTTAGGTCCTGCTTCTCTATGCCCTGTTCTTTTAACATCTCCACGACCTTAGCTTCTGTAGCTATCGAGGCGTGGTCCGTTCCTGGAACCCAGCAAGCATTTTTTCCTAACATACGGGCTCTTCTTACAAGAACGTCCTGAATGGTATTGTTAAGCATGTGCCCCATGTGTAGGACGCCTGTAACATTCGGAGGTGGCATGACCACCGTATAAGAGGGCCTTTCATCTGGGGAAGAATTAAATAAACCGTGGCTTTTCCAAGATGAATACCACTTGTCTTCAACTTCTTTTGGATTATATGTTTTATTAATACTCATTATCTTATTGTTCTTGAATTTTAAAGAGAACAAAAATACTGAATTATTAGCAGATTTTGATACTCTGGGAATTGAAAAGCACAATTGCTGACTTTTGACTGCCTAATGGGGGTGAATAAGTGGAGTGGTTCTTGGCTAGGATATGCCCTTTGGGCTGTTGGTGCCATTTTATGGGTAGTTGTAAGTTTAAAGGGAAGTAGCGCCTCAGGGATTCTTTAAGCCTAGGAAAGGAATACCTTCCCTAGACTCAAAAGATTTTTTAGTTGTTGATTTCTAACACCTGCTGAACCAGCTGCCAGCTTACCTCGGTAAAGTCATTGATGTAGTAATGGCACTTGGGTAGCTGATCTTTGGTATGTGTGCTTAAAACCCCTATGACCTTCATTCCCGCATTCAGTCCGGCGCTTGCACCCGAGTGGGAGTCTTCAAAGACGAGGCAGTTTTTAGGGTCAACCCCTAAGTTTTCTGCGGTTTTAAGGTATATTTCTGGATCCGGTTTGTGCTTAGTTATTTTTTCGCTGTATAAGATGGATTGCATCTTTGGGGCTAGCTCCAGCTCAGCGGCTATTAGCTCCAAGTTCTTTTGAGGTGCTGAAGTAGCTATTGCTGTTTTTATCCCCTTACTTTTTAGGGTGCTAAGGAATTCCATGTATCCTGGAAGCGGCTCAATGTTCCCTTTGTATATTTCCCTAAATAGGCCTTCTTTTTCTTCCTCGAGCTTTATGACTTCCTCAGTGGTAAAATCCTTCTTAAAGAAGTGCTTCAATATATAGGAGTTGTGCTTTCCATACATGT
>DXEZ01000320.1 GCA_019114715.1 Candidatus Sphingobacterium stercoripullorum
ACCTCGATTTGCTGCGTACGTGTTGCTTGAGGTGCAGGCTTGATGCCATTTCCAAAGCGTATGGCGTACGTTTTTGTGAACTCTACTCCGAAATACAGCATGGCCGCTGAGTAGTAAATCCACGCCATAAATACAACTATTGTTCCTGCTGCACCGTAGGCACTTGCAGTGGCATTGGAGGAGAGGTAAAGGGATATTAAATATTTACCAATCATAAATAATAATGCCGTAAACAAAGATCCTACAAAGATATCTTTAAAACGCAAGCGTGCATCGTGTAAAAATCCCAGTATGCATAAAAATAGCGCTAGGGCTACCGAAAAACCAATTCCAGTACTCAGAATTCCCATCATATCCAAGTTGAGGTCAGGAAGGTACTGCTGTATGTACCCTGTGGCTGCTTTTAATATACTACTGAGCATTAATGAGAGCACCATTAGTATACTCAAAGCTAAAATCATGGAAAAGGAAATTAGCCTGTTGATAATAAGCTTAACCCAGCTTTTATTGGGTTTGGGCTTGATGGCAAATATGGTGTTTATGGATGTCTGAATATCTAGAAATATTTTCGTTGAGGTTGCCACTAACACGCCAGCACCTATTAAAACGCCGATATTGGAGCGGTCATCTAGGGATATTTTGGCGATGGCGTTATCGAGTAGGTCCGCTACTTGGGCGCCAAAGAGTTCGTTGAGCTCGAGCATTACCTGCAGGTGGACATCTTCATCGCCTTGCAGTAAAGTTTGGTAGAAAAAGCCCAGCAGCCAGATTAGGATGATGATAAAGGGGCCTATCGAGAAGATGGTGTAATAGGCAAGAGAGGCACTCATTCTCATGCATTTGTCCTCACTAAACTGATTGTATGTGTCATAAAGCATCAGGCCATAGGACTTAATGCGTTCCCAGGCCGTGCTTTTTGATTTTTTTTGCTCCATAATAGTTTTACTCTCCGTATATTTCTGCTATTTCTTTTGCAAAACGCTGCAATATAATTTTTCTTTTTAAACTGAGCTTAGGTGTCAGTTCGCCAGCGTCAATTGTCCATTCTTTCGGTAGTAGTTTGAATTTCTTTACTTTCTCCCATTGTCCGAAACCGTCATTTAGCCGGTCTATCTCCCGATTGTATTTATCGATAACCTCCGGCAAATTTAATAACTCTAATGGGTTTTTAAAAGGTATCTGCTTGTGATTTGCCCACTTCTCCAGTTCTGTAAGTGCAGGGACTATTAAAGCGGATGGGAATCTCTTGTTCTCCCCAACGACCATCACCTGAGCGATGAGCAGGGACTCCATGAGCTTGTTCTCAATGACCTGCGGTGCTACGTATTTCCCGCCTGCAGTTTTAAATATTTCTTTTTTCCGGTCTGTTATCTTTAAGAAGCCATCGCTGGTAATCTCGCCAATGTCCCCTGTGTGCAGGTAGCCGCTTTGATCAATTACAGCTTTGGTTTCCTCGGGGTTGTTGTAATAGCCCGAAGAAATACTAGGCCCTTTGACAAGGATTTCTCCATCGTCTGCTATTTTCACATCTAAGTTGCTCAGTACTCTTCCTACTGAACCAAACTTCACATCTTCCGCCGCCCATGAGTTGACCGCTATAACGGGAGAAGTTTCTGTTAGGCCGTAGCCCTCCAGCACCTTAATATCTGCAGCCCAAAATATGCGTGCTAGTCGTTCCTGTAATGCAGCACCACCAGAAATAATCAGCTTGATGTTGCCTCCTAGTGCCTCTTTCCATTTTGAAAACACAAGTTTTCTAGCGATTCCAAGTTTAAACATGTAAAAAGAGCTGTTTAATGGGGGCTCTTTGAACTGATGCCCGAGTTCTATGGCCCAAAAGAATATTCCTTTTTTTATGCCCTTAAGTTCTTTCCCTTTGGTTATTATTCCGTCGTACACTTTCTCCAATACTCTAGGAACTGTGGTGAATAAATCGGGCTTGACGTCTTGGATGTCAACAACGATTTGGTCTAAAGTTTCCGCGTAGGAGATCTCGATTTGCTTAGATAGGTATAAGTAGATGACCATACGCTCAAATATATGGCAGAGCGGTAAAAAGCTCAGGGCTTTTTTATACTCATCGGTCACCAGGTGCCTGCAGGCCGAGACGTTGCTCACTAGGTTTTTATGCGATAATAATACCCCTTTTGGGTTACCGGTTGTTCCGGAGGTATATATTAAAGTAAGTAGGTCTTCTTCTGAGACTTGAGATCGGTACTGCTCTAGGTCATGCTGAGATGCCTTTCCGGCCTCTCTGACTTCTGAGTAATGCGCATAGCCTTCTAGTTGGTCGATGCTGTAAAGTGGGAACTCTAGATCCGTGTTTTTTAGGCAGCTAGCGACCTTATCGCATAGCTCCTGAGAGCTTATAAATAGGGCCTTGACTTCGGCGTCTTTTAAGATGTACTCTAAATCGTGATTGGATAGGGTAGGGTATAAAGGCACTAAGACGACACCTATTTGGTTGCATGCGAAATCTATAAAGTTCCACTCCGGGCGGTTTCCCGACATAAGGGCTACCCGGTCGCCTTTGCCTAGACCTAAGCTTAAAAGACCTTGGCTCAGCTCATCGATCGTTTTAATGAACTCTTCTCTAGTGTACTTTCTCCACTGTCCACGCTCTCTTCCCGCAACTGCTGTTTTATGCTTAGTAGCCGGATCTCTATATTCTTTTAATATGTCAAAAACTCTTTTAAATTTTTTCATTTTTATAAAAGGTTTACTTTGGATAATCCCTTAATTCACTTGCATGAATAGAGTCTGCTTATTTATGGTACAATATAAGAATTCTGTTTGTGAGTTTCATACATAATGACAAATTTCCCCACTGAAAAATCGGTATTCTAATCCCCAGCAGGGTTACATCGGGCGGCTTGTGTTTAGAATCCCTGGGGACCCTGGGCTGTAGGAGTCTTTTTTTAAGGGGCATTAGCAGGTTTCGTTATGCTACTTCAGTTGTGGGTTTTTGCCTAGCTGCACGCTGAGGGATAAGGAGATCCAAATAGGGCGCTAGGCACTTTAGGCACCTTGACATAATAGGGGATATTTAAATTAAGTTAACTCTTTTGAATTATCTATATTTGCTGTGGAATCGGCATGTAAATTGCTGATACAAGAAGAAATTCAATTAAAATAGAACAAATATATATGAGGGTTTACGGATATTTACTAGGCGTATTGGGGATCATGTTGTGCTTGCCTTTGGCCTCAAAGGCACAATTAGATTCTGAGCATGCAATTGGAGGACGCTTTGGTTCCTCTCAAGGGATTACTTATAGACATACTTTAGCACCAGATAGAGCAATTGAAGGAATATTAAGCGTGCAGAGCAACTCCTCGGCGAATCGCTTCCGTTTGGTGGGTTTGTATGAGTACCACAAGCCGCTTAATGTATCTATTGAAGGCTTCTCGTGGTTTTATGGTTTTGGTGGTAGTATAGGTTCTTATAGAGCAAAGGCTTTTAACCGCGTGGAGTCCAATGGCTCAGAAGTGCGAGTAGAGCCAGGAACTGAGTTGCTACTGAGTATAGATGGTATTATAGGAGTAGAGTATCAAATCCCCGAGGTCCCTTTATCAGTGTCTTTAGATGTTAAGCCGTACTTTGACTTTGTTCAAGAATCAAGCTTGCGTTTAATTGATCCTATAGGCTTTTCTATTCGCTATAAGTTTTAAGCGGTATTAGGTAAATGAAAAATAAGAGGTGGGCGTAGTCTCACCTTTTTTATTGCCTTAGTTTTTCTTCCTTGATAAGCAAGAAAAGTTTAATAGGAGGTAGAAAAACCAAGTTTTTATACTGGTTTGAAAGTTGCGCAAAAAACTCATCAGAAAGGAGTTTGTGCAAAAAATAAAACTCTTTCAAGGAGTATTATTTGGATTTAATCGTTCAGTCTATTAACCAGCATGAGGTGATGACTCGAAAGGGGAGGGATGAGCTCTTATGGAATAAGTTCCCAGATTGGATGAGTGATAGAGAGAAATAAAACGGGGACAAATATTGGGGCATTTAATAGGTTTAAATGGGTTTTAATAAGCTGGTTTTATTAAAGGATTTATTAGAGAGTGATGGGTTGTGTGCAGATTATCAGCTTGTTGGTTTTAATAAAGTCGAGTAGTTAGCAAGGGATTTGTCAGTATTTATTAGAAGGGTTAATGAAGAAGGATAGAACAAAGTTGTGAATGCAATATTGTTTTAGCGCTAGATTACTAGGTTTTAGGAGAGCGAATAAGGGGTGAGAAGTTGGGTGGTATGAGCTGAAAATGGGAGGGGTTTAATATCGGATGTAGGGTGTTGAAATCGATCAAGTAGACCCAATATTTGGAATGGTCAAATAAATAGAGTGATGAAAAAATGGAAATCGTCATTTTGACTTTTTTCAATGCTTGATTATTCAATAATGAGAATGATTTTTAGTCAAAATAGAGCTGAACTAACTTTTGAAGGCTCGACTATTTATTGAGTTTTGTTTCCCTACGTTGAATGGGCTCTGAGACTATTTTACCGTAATGTGGGATTTTCTCTTTTTATTAGTGTGTATGGTTTTGTATATTTGTTAAGGTAGTATACGAACTTTAAAGCTATTATATATTTATGATTCTAGTTGCTGATAGTGGGTCTTCAAACTCAGATTGGATGTTGGATGTGCCGGATAGCACCCCACTTTGCTTCAAAACAAAGGGACTTAACCCTTTCTTTGTGAATGAAAAAGAAATTGAAAGAGTGTTAAAGGAAGTACCAGAGATCATTCCTTATGCGGAGGAAGTCACTGAGGTGTATTTTTTCGGAGCTGGATGTGTGTCGCCAGATCGCAGGGAGCTTGTTTCTAATGCGCTGACGGTACTTTTTCCAAACTCTTACATCCAAGTGGAAAGCGATATTTTAGGATCAGCTTACGCAGCATTTAAAAATAAAGAAGGACTCATCTGCACCTTAGGTACGGGGTCGGATGTAGGGTATTATAATGGTAAAGATATTACCCCGGGGAA
>DXEZ01000036.1 GCA_019114715.1 Candidatus Sphingobacterium stercoripullorum
GTTCTTAAGATTAAAAAAGTAAAGTCAAAACGCAATCCCAATCCGCCACCAACAGCCAGTTCAGAAAGAAAGTCTTTTGTCAATGCAGCACCTGGTCTATCAGGATCTTCTCTTTGGAGCCAGATGTTTCCTGCATCAATAAAGGCTGCCCAATCTAAAATTGATGCTATCTTAGCGCGGTATTCGGTGTTGAGCTCTAATTTAAAGTCTCCCGTTTGATCCGAAAAGAAATAATCTTTATCTAGATATTGAGGCATCATCGTTCCAGGCCCAACAGATCTCGCTCTGAAAGCTCTTAAACTATTTGGACCACCTGCAAAATATTGTTTTAAATAGGGGAGTGACCTTGAATTTCCATATGAGTAACTCGTCCCTAATACAAGTCTTGAAGCAATTTCTTGATTGCGTCCTAATTTATAATAGTGTCTAAAGTCAGCCTCAAGCTTAATAAATTGAGCATAGGGTGTATTGAATAATTCTTTTTGATTGGCCTGACTTGCTCCTTGTATCAAACCCAAAACGTTTCCAGAAAGGTTCAATCCTCCCTTAAAATAAAAGCTATGCGTAAGGTTTTCATCTACAGTGTTGGTAAAAGTGAAATTGTAATTTGGACCGAAAGAAAATTGTGGTTCTATCATATGCTTTAACATAGGAACCGTATCCATTTGTTGTTTATAAGCTTCTGTTATATTTTGAGGTTGAACATATACGATTTCCGCAAGCGCCAGATCATGCTCTTTGTAGATGTCTTCTTTCCATACATAACCAAAGTTCGTACTTAGGGAACTTAGCCTATAAGCTGTCCGTCTATCTAAAAATTCGTAACCTGCTTTTAGATATGTTTTCGGCATGTACCAGCGCGATGAACTCCATTTAAAGGGCGATAATAGCCTAGGCCAAGTAATAGTTGCATCAGCCCCATATCTGTAGTAGTTGGAGTTTAGGCTTACACTTCCACCAGTTTGAGTCTCATAGCCTCCAAAAACATTAATGCTGAGTGTCTCGGCACCTTTAAATGCATTTCGGATTTGCCAATTCAAATTCACTTCTGAGCCGTTGTAAACGGAAGCTGTTTTTCCTAAAATTTCAAACCGTAGCGATCTCCTCTTCATAGGAGTTAGATAATAATATACATCTAAGGTATTGGAGTCAGTTTGTGAAGGAACAAATTCGTTTTTAACAAACTTAAAAGTATTGAGGTTCACTAAGTGATTGATAGAACGATTGTGTGCAGCTCTATTGTAGATCCCATCTTTATAAAAGAAAATATGATTCGCCAGCACTTTTTCTCGGTAGGTGTTTTCTGGATCTATGAAATAAAATCCTAGATCATTGAACGGCTCTAGCCTGTTGACATTAACTTTCCTATAGCCCGCATCGGTAACGGTATAATTGGGGTAAACAATGATGTTCCCAATTTTCTGGGGCTCTTTTGCCCGCTTTGGGGTTTCTGGTTTCAATGTTAAATATAAGTCCACCTTGTGGTCTCCAATGGTACTATCCACCTCGACAAGCAGGTAATTGGGATTAAAATAGTAATAGCCGTTGTTTTTTAATTTATCGTCTATTCGCTCTCGCTCTTGAATGATGTTGTCTAAGCTGTAATTTCTTTTTGGCCGAAGGACATTCTCTGCTTCTGTCTCTTTTATGGCCTTGCCAATATTGCTGGTGGAATCAATTTCATAATTGATTGAGTTTATCCTATAAATAGGCCCCGTTACTGCAGCATAATGTACCTCACCAAGCTTTCCTTTGGTGAGTGTATCCGAAGAAACTTCAGCGAGGAAAAAGCCCATGTTTTCCAGCCTATTACGAAGTAGGTTTTCATTGTACTCTCTGTTGGCATCTTTCATTAAAACGGGTTTTTCACCTTGTTTTCTTAGCCACCTGGTGAAAAAATTATTGGATGAATCCCGGTCGCCTCCAGCCATATTCCAGAATCCTAGCTTGTAACGCCAACCGAGCAGCTTGGCATTGGGTTTAGGAAGGATTAACTCTTCTAAATGCTCTTCTAGTGGCTCAACGAATCTTTCAGGAATATCCTCCGTTTCCACATCTACGACAGCCTTGTCGTATAATGTTTCATCTTCGGCTAAATATTTAGTGGTTTGACAACCAGCAGAAAATAAAAGCACGCTTAACACGAGTAGTAATCCTCTTTGTTGCTTGAAAGGAGATAAGAATCCCAAGCAATTAATATTTGTAAATGTAATGCAATGCTTCATGAACTTACTGGCTTTCTGTGTTTTCTGTTTCTTCATTACGAACTGCTTTCTTTCTATCAAGTATAGGATCATCATCCGGACCTAAAGGAACTTGATTCTCTATAGAGTCAAGCTGCTGCTGGCGTTCTTGCTGAATTCTCCTACGCTCTTGGATTCTCTCTTGATACCTCGGGTTGTGTTGAATCAAGCTATCGCGAATCACCTGTCTAACGCTATCACGATAGACTGAATCGGTTTCCATTCTTTCTACATCGAAACGTCTTCTAAAGCTTCTACTTTCTGGATTATAGTAATTTTGTAAAGCCCTAGAGCTCATAAATAACTCCCTGAATTTATCGTAATTCATGTTGATAATAAATCCTATTCCCGTTTCAACATATTGACCTTGTAGCGTCGCTTGATACTGGTTTTTCCTATATACTCTAGCAAAATACCTACCGTCTTTAGATAATTGATAATCAAGAGAGATATCGCCGGCGATATTCGTTGCTTTTTCTCCTGGTCTACCCGAACCCTCAACTTCAAAGTTTGAACCCACGGTTATTTTCAGCCTATCATCGAAAAGCATTTTTGATACCCCGATATTTAAATCCGTCCTATTGGCTCCCGTACCGGTGGTGTAGTCTTGCTCAGATTGCAGGTTGAAATCTAATTCTACCCCTGTTATTAAATCTGAAGCTAGCGCGTTTAACTGGCTGTTAAGTAGGGAAGTAACGGAGCTTCTAGCGAATTCCTCAGCACCACCACCACCTGATAAGCTTTCAAATGGGTTAGAGGACATAAATCGCTTTAAAATAATCAATGAAAAGACCTGTTTATTCATTTCGGCAGGATCTTCCCTTAAGCCATTCAGAGCAATGTTCACCTTATTGATTACATCTTGCGAGGCAATGGCATTGTTCTCGTCTAAATCGATGTTAAAAGTAATATCAGGTTTCATAAGCTCGCCATTTAAGATGAGCTGGACATCAAATGGAATTCTTTGTTTATATAAGTTTTGGCTTTCTGCTCCAACTTGATTTTGGACAAGTTCTAGGGTAGGGAACTTATCTTTGTACAAGGCTGTAATATTCATTTGACCATCAAAAGGATCTCCATTCCAGGTGATTGTACTGCCTTTCTGGAAATTGAAGTTCCTGGTAATTGGTCCAAAATTAAATGAATATTCACCATCCTCTACGGTAAAATTACCCGAAAGGGTTATGTGTTCACTCGCATCTATTGTAGCATTTAATTCTGCAGTACCTTGGATGCTTAAGCCTTCTTCGGATCCTTCATCCAGGATGATTGTAAATCGAGCCTTGGGATCGGTCTGTATAGCTAAGTTCATGTCGAAGCCAGCCAGCTTGGAGGCGTCTGTAATTGAATCTAAACGAGCAAATACATTGTGCTGGTTTAAAGTATCGCTTTTATTAACAAATTTCACCACGCCTTCACGGTCCGATATGCCCGGGTTATCGTTTGGTACGACGATAAAAAAATCCGTTTTATCGTCTGCCTTTACGCTTCCATCGATTTTAGGGTTATCCACATCGCCTGTTATCCGGATATTGGCTGAGGCGTACAGTTTACCGTAAAAAAGATCGTTGTCTTCCCGAGTTGAGTTAACAGCCTCGAAGTCATCGGCCGTTATAGTTAAGTTTAGAGCAAAATCTTGGTAGTTGGCGGTGCGTAAACTACCGTTTATCTTGGCTTGGTTTCCTCTGTTGTCCTTTAACTGAAAGTTTGGAAAAGATATCCCCTGATTATTAAAAATTATCTTTTGTTTATCCGCAAAGAAGGTAGCATTGAGCATGCTTATATTCGTTTGAACGTTTTCAAAGTTGATATCTCCAATGATTTTAGGGTTGTCAAGATCTCCCGTGATTTTCAATTGGCCAGTTAAATCTCCATCGCTATTTTTCAGGTTGCCAAAACTAAAGGCCTGCAGGGTTTTCATTTTAAAAGGCTTCAAATCTATCGTAGCATCTATGCTATTTTCACCAGATGGTGGCGCGTAGTATTTACCTAGCAATTGAACGTCATTGCCTCTTTCATGAATCCTTATATCTGCGGCATAGGTGTTTTCTTGTTCGTTGTTAACGATAAGATCGATGTCACCTACTGTATCTTTACCAAAATAAAACCGATCAATATGTAGCTCAGAAACAAAAACCGGATTGGTTTTTATTCTTTCTAGCGACACTTCACCATTTAGTCCTCCCCCAAAAGAGAAGTCTTCGGTTGCTATAGCTTCAGTAAAGGTCTCTAAGCGGAAGTTCTGGAAATCGAAATGCAAAGGAGCATCACCCACCGAATCTAGCGAGTGAACCGCTAATTTTTGATCTTCGAAACCCAGGTGGAAGTTTCCAACTAGTATTCCTTGGTCGCTGATATTGATGTAATTGTTTTCATCGACATCCCAATCTTGGTAGTTTAATTTTAAACCATCAGGCAGTAAGCTAAATCGGTAGTTATCTTGTTCAGCAGTTAAATGAGCACCTAAATGGTATTGTTCCTTTTCATTTTTATCCTTAATCCACAATCCGAAGTTCAAATTGTTCTCAATCACATCACCGCTTATCGTACTATTGATCAGTTCAATGTTCCCAGATTTTACCTTTTCAATTAACATAGAGTAATAAAGGGAGCTATCGGCTGTGATGATATCTGCGGTGATGTTTTTAACTTCCGTACCCGAATAGGTAATTTCAGGAGCTACGAGCTTACCCATGATTGACTTTTCATCTGAATCAAATCGGGCATCAATAGTGATATTCTCCATTTTCTCTAGATCAGGAAGCAGCTCATTTAGTATTCTCGTGTTTTTTAAACTTGCACTAAATTCAAATACCTGTCTATCGTATTCCAAAGTATCCTGTAGATTCTCTGGATTATAATACACGCGCACTACATCTTGCATGGAGTTAGCAATCTGACTGAGTTTATACTGCCCTACCATGTGAGCGGAAAATATTGGCGAATTAAGTAGCAGTAAGTTTTTCGTGCTATCTGATTTTGCCAGTAGCCTCACGGTATCTAGAGCAATACGCTCTTCGTTATAAGCAATGGAAGAGTTTATAATGTCTACCTTTCCATTTAAGTGGTCAATATCCGCAGAACTTAAATCGATATCAACTTTCCCATGGTAGCGTATGTCATCCTCCATCAGGCCTAAATTTTTGAGGTTAATGCTATCAACCATCAGTTCACCAGAAACAGCAGGATATACTCCAGATAAATCCGCAGAAAGATCCAGATTTAAATCAATGTTAGGGTCTGGGCTATTAGCAATAGCATGATAGCGGCCGTTATCTGCTGATACCTGCATATCAATGTCTTTGTAACCGTAGCCCATGGCCTCTAGTAGGTTGAGCTTCCCTGTGATTTCTGCATTAAGCGTTTTAGGATCCAAGCCCTGCCCTTTTAATTGAACCTCTGTGGACAGCTTACCTAGGACAGAGTCTTGCTTGAGGATCTCTCCTAAATGAAAATCGTCGATGACAATATTGGCATTGTAGAGTGTATCACTACCAGACATGTCTAGCGTACCGTCTACAGAAGCGTTACCCTGCTCGGTTTTCAGATCCATTAAAGTAGTAAAGCCTTGGGCTCCTCCCGTTAATTTTCCATTAAGGTTCATGCTCAATGGAAACTCAATGCTATCAGGAAGTAGGGAAGAGGCTATCAAACCTTTTAAGTCTGCCCGAGAACTTTTAAGCTCTTTTAAATCGAGATCCATCCATAGTTTGTCTGGATCTGGAAGTCCTTTTATCGTTAATGAGGCAAGTAGTCGGGTATCTTGAAGTGTTGATAACTCAATGTTTGGAATCCGTAGGTCTTTTAATTTACCCTCTGCTTTTCCGTGGATATAAAACTTTTTATCGAGTAAGGGTTGAACCACCTCCATAGTGTCAATGAATGGAGCCAGCAGATATACATCGCGCATATCTATGGTACTTTTATCGATATTTGCTTTGAGCTCCATAACCCCCATATCCTTGTCTAAGGCTTCAAGAGAAGGGTACTTTACATAAAAGTAATCCTTAATGATCGTATGGGGCGTTTCTATTAGTAAGTCTTTTAATTCTGCACCCTGATTTGTATACATGAAATCTCCGTGAAGCTCCTTTATTTCAAAACCGGAGTGGTCCTTTACGGCTAATGTTTTTAATGATCCAGCTATTGAGTCCATACTGAAATAAAGATCTTTTAGATCAGCATGAAAGTCACTTAGGTTCATGTTGAAGTAGTCTAAACCTTTTGTCCTAGCTTCATTTTCATCCAGAAATGCCACTCCAGTTTCCTTTAATACAATTGATTTAGCTTGGACCACCCAATTCATTGGTTCACTAGATGCAGTCGTATCTTGATTTCCTTGGATTTTGTCTTTTAGCTGCTTAGCAAATATTACGCTAGACTGCGAACCATCAACTTCTAGGTTGCCAATATCAACAAATTCGCCATTAAGGTCTATTTCCTTTATGTCTGCACGCACCTTATGGAAGTCAAAGCCAGTGTGTAAAGCACTTGTGCTATCGCTGTATGCTACTTTAATATCAGCTAGCTGAATGTTTTTTAGTAAGATATCTGGCAAAAGTTCTGCTGACGATTCAAAAGAGTCGTTTGTAGCGGAAATGGAGTCTATAGATAAACCCTCTGGCGCCCATTGCCTAACTTCAGCTCTCAAACCGTCTATATCAATTAGGGGAATACCAAACCTCATATTGTCCTCTAAAACAAACTCATTGATATTAATTTTTGAGTTTTTTAAATGGGCATCTGCGTAAATACCCTCTAGCTGGTCGTCGTAGGAAAAATGCGTGTTTTTTATAGTCAATAAGCCTAAGTCAAACTGCATATTTGTGCTGGTAGTATCCTCCTCTTTTGGGGCATTCGGATCTACAAAAGCATCTACAATATAATCGAAATTAAAGGTCCCTTTATTATCTCGATTTATTTTAGCCGTGATGCCAACTAAGTCTATTTGTTTTAACTCAACAGTATTGGACAGAAGTTTGAACATATTAATATCCACCCGAAGCTTTTCACCAGCAAATAGCGTATCTTGCTTCTGATCCTCTAGATATATATCATTGATCGATAGTTTTTTAGGGAACTCTATGTGAACATATCCTATATGTACGGGGGTGTGAATTTTTTCTTCAAGATAGTTGGTGATTTTTTGCACTACAAAATTCTGAACCTTAGGGAACCTTAAGCTTACAGCTAGTGCAATAAATAATAATATAAATCCAGTGAAAACCCACAAAATCACTTTTATGGATAGTCGAAGATATTTTCTCAAAATCTAATCGTTCTTTTAACTATTATATTCTATTCTTTTATTTACAACACTTTTGACAACAAATTGTTTGTTATATATGATAAAGTGTTTGATTTACAAAGATAAGATTTCAGTTTCAAGATACGACATTAATACGAAAAAAGGATACCCCCGATTGAAGATATCCTCTAAATGTTTAGTAGAATTTAAGGTGTTATTTTTGCTTTAAAAAATCCCTCAGTACATATTGGAGGATACCTCCGTGTTTGTAATATTCTACTTCAATATCGGAATCAATACGTGATTTCACTTGGAATTGTTTCACCTCGCCATTTTCATCTTTTGCACTAACTTCCAGTATTTTATGAGGCTTTAAATCGCTCTCTATTCCTGTTATAGTGAAATGCTCATTTCCGGTTAAACCAATAGATTCGCTGTTTTGTCCGTTGATGAACTCTAATGGTATTACGCCCATTCCGACCAAATTACTTCTATGGATTCTTTCATAGCTTTCCGCAATTACTGCCTTGACACCTAAAAGCAAGGTTCCTTTAGCCGCCCAGTCTCTAGATGAACCGCTGCCATATTCTTTACCTGCAAGCACAATAAGTGGCGTGTTTTGTTTTTTATACTCCATGGCTACATCGTAAACCGTTTTGGTTTCTCCTGTTGGGAAGTATGTGCTGAAGCCACCTTCTTTATCTGCAATTTTGTTTTTTATCCTAACGTTTGCAAATGTTCCACGCATCATCACCTCATGGTTGCCTCTTCTAGAGCCGTAAGAGTTGAAGTTAGCAATATCCACTCCTTTTTCCAGTAAATAATTTCCTGCGGCAGACCTCGAAGAGAATGCTCCTGCTGGGGAAATGTGGTCTGTAGTGACAGAATCACCAAGGTATAATAAAACCCTAGCATCATGAATATCATGAGTAGGAGGCACTTGCTCGGGAAGGTTTTCGAAAAATGGCACCTGCCTGATATAGGTAGAATGGCTATCCCAATGGTATTTTTCTTCTGTTGAGCTTTCTAAATTCTTCCAATCCTCATCGCCATCAAAAATAACGCTATATACTTCTTGGAAATCTTCTTTTTTCAAGGATTGCTTCTTAACTTCTTGTATCTCTTCGTCAGTAGGCCATATATCTTTTAAATAAACGGGCGATCCATTTGGGTCGTAATCGATTGGATCGTTGATCAAATCTATATCCACCCGCCCAGTAAGTGCGTAAGCAACTACTAACATAGGAGACATTAAGAAATTCATTTTAACTTGTGGGTGTACCCGCGCCTCGAAGTTTCGGTTTCCAGATAATACCGATGCTACCACTAGATCACCCATTTCAACAGACTTAGCAATTGCAGGAGGTAGCGGCCCACTATTTCCTATACAAGAGGTACATCCATAACCAACTGTATGAAATCTAAGTGCTTCTAAATCCTCTAGTAAGCCTGAACGCTGTAGGTATTCCGTAACAACTTTCGAACCCGGTGCCAAGCTGGTTTTAACCCAGGATTTTGTACGTAGCCCTTTTTCAATAGCCTTTCTAGCAACTAAACCTGCACCAATCATAACATCTGGATTTGATGTATTGGTACAGCTTGTGATTGCTGCAATTACAATATGACCATCGCTAAGAACGTACTCTTTACTTTTTAGTTTTATTCTTACCGACCGGAGGTCTTCTTGCTTTACCTCGATATCTTTACGGACTTCGCTTTTCACACTTTCGAATCTAAGCTCAGTACCAGAACCACCTTCCTCTAACCAGGCCTGCTCCCGTCTATCGCGCACATCTACATAAGAGCGGTTATGCTCATCCTCTAATAATTTTGAGAAGGCATTGCCTAGGTCTTTCACTAATATTTTATCTTGAGGCCTTTTGGGTCCCGCCACAGTAGGAGCTAGTGTACCTAGATCGAGCTCTAATACATGGCTATAGGTTATCTCCTCCTTTCCAGTTCTCCATAAAAGGTTTTCTTTACAATACTTTTCTACTAGGTCAATCTGCGCCTGCGAGCGGTTTGTTTCTTTCATGTATTTCAGAGTCTGCTCATCGATTGGAAAGTAGGTCACTGTACATCCGAATTCGGGAGACATATTGGCTATTGTCGCTCTATCGGTCACGCTCAGGTGATCCAACCCATCGCCAAATACCTCCACAAACTTACCTACAACACCATAGGAGCGTAGGAGCTCGGTAATTTGCAATACCATGTCGGTAGCTGTTGAGCCTGCTGGTATTCTACCTGTGAGTTTTAAACCAACTACTTCTGGGCAGGTGAAGTAGATAGGTTGCCCAAGCATGGCTGCCTCTGCTTCAATTCCTCCAACACCCCAACCTAGTACGCCAATTCCATTGACCATAGGAGTGTGAGAGTCTGTTCCTACTAGGGTATCTGGGAAAGCCCAATTATCGCGAAATATAACGCCCTTGGCTAAATACTCCAAGTTGACTTGGTGACAAATACCCATTCCTGGAGGAACAACTGTAAAATTCTGTAGGCCTTGCTGAGCCCACTTCAGGAGTTTGTACCTCTCTGCATTACGTTGGTATTCTCTCTCTACGTTTCTTTTATAGGAATAGTCTGTTCCGTAATAATCCACCTGAACGGAGTGGTCAATCACTAGGTCCACAGGAATTAAGGGATTTATCTTATTTCCATCACCTCCTTTGCGTACAAATTCTTCTCTTAAAGAAGCAATATCCACCACTGCCGGTACACCAGTGAAATCCTGCATGAGCACACGAGCAGGCTTAAAAGGTATATCCTTATCGATGGGCTCTGGAGTCCAATTAATCAAGGTTTCTAAATGAGCATCAGTTATAGAATAGCCGTCTTTGTTTCTTAAAATATTTTCAAGTAAAATACGAATTGAAAAAGGGAGCTTATTTATGGAGTGCCCTTGCTCTTGTAGTTTTTGCAGCGAAGCAATCTGGTAGTCATTTGTATTCATATATCTATTAAATTAATGGTAAGTTCTGTTTGTACAAAGTAATAAATAATCGAAAGTTTTCCTAATTCTAAAACTTAGAATTATCGTATTAAGACATTTTTATGTCAATGGAAGGAGTTACAATAATTGTAAGCCTTATTTGCTTTATAACACTTTTGAGGACAAAATGTTTTAGAAAGAAATCGCCCCAATGAATGAACATGGAGCGATCAAGGTGTAATGAGAATTTGGAAGTTTAAACTAGACTTTATTCGGACTCTCCCTTTCAGACTTCCAAGTAAAAAGGGTGAAGAAAATCGATAATATACAAGCTGAAATTATAACTATAAAAGCGCCGTCCCAGCTCCAATGATCCACTACATAACCTAATGCAATATTTGCAAACAATGCACCGCCCATGTAACCAAACAGCCCGGTTAGCCCTGCTGCAGTACCAGCAGCTTTTTTAGGAACTAAGTCCAAAGCATGTACACCAATTAACATTACTGGGCCGTAGATTAAAAAACCTATAGCTATTAATGCTGCATTATCAACAGCAATATTTCCAGCTGGATTTTTCCAGTAAACAATTACAGCAATGGTTACTAAGGCCATGTATATTATAGTGGCTGGTGCTCTTTTTCCTCCAAATAGTTTATCGGACATCCATCCACATAACAAGGTTCCTGGAATTCCGGCGTATTCGTAAAAGAAATATGCCCATCCGGTTTCCTTAACAGAAAAGCCCTTCACCTCCTCTAAAAAAGTGGGCGACCAGTCAAGAATGCCATACCTCACTAGGTAAACAAACGCATTGGCAAAAGCTATATACCAGAGCAATTTGTTATTAAATATATATTGGAAAAATATGGTCTTAGCACTAAGCTCCTCCTCGTGTTTTTCTGAGTAGTCATCGGGGTAATCATTTTTATATTCTTCGATGGGAGGTAGGCCGCAAGATTGTGGGGTATCGCGGACTAAGATATGGCTAATTATAGCAACACCAATGGCAATGAGCCCTGGGAAATAGAATTTGGAATGCCAATTGGCAAATATTTCCATTCCAAATATAGCAATAGGGCCTATAAGACCGCCACCTACGTTGTGTGCCACATTCCAAATGGACATCATGGTACCTCGCTCTTTCACTGAGAACCAGTGGACCATGACCCTTCCACAAGCGGGCCACCCCATACCTTGAAACCAGCCGTTAATGAATAGTAATACGAACATCACCACAACCGAAGAGGTAGCGAATGAAAATACTCCCATAATAATCATGGTAAGGGCAGAAAGAATAAGTCCTATAGTCAGGAAATTTCTTGCGTTACTTCTATCCGATACATTCCCCATTAAAAACTTACTTAGCCCGTAAGCAATGGAGACTCCTGATAACGCCCAGCCTAAATCAGACTTGCTATACCCTTGTTCAATGAGGTCTGGCATGGCTAAAGAGAAGTTTTTACGAACTAGATAGTAGCCAGCATAACCTACAAAAATTCCTAAAAACACGCGCCAACGCATTTGTTTATAGGTACTATCCACCTTATCCGCTGGCAACATAGGTTTATGGCCAGCCGGCTTTAAAAGTTTTGTAAACATGGTTTAAAATAAATTAGGGTAATCTGAAATGATACCGTCTACTTTTAACGATTTTAATTGTGCAATTTCTTTTTTATCATTTACGGTCCAAGGTATTACTTTCATACCCAGTTTGTGTGCTTGTTTTACTAAGTCCTTCGTGACGATTTTATAATTTGGACTTAAAATAAAAGGAGTGAAGCCAAGGTCTTTAATATGATCTTCTAGGTTCTTTTCGCCAAGAGAAGAAATTAAATATGAAGTTTTTATCTGTGGATAAAACTGGTTGATGTGTTGTATAGCTTTGATATCAAAAGATTGGATAACCGTTCTTTCTGCAATTCCGGCGTCTACAATTACCCCCAACATCAAGTCCGCAAACTCATCTACCCTTGGGTGGTACTCAAGTTCTTTGCCCGGTTTTGATTTCACCTCAATATTATAGAACATAGGCTCCGTGCGTTTTTCAAGAGCATATTTTTCCGAAGCTTCAATTAATTCACTCAATAGATTAATTGTTGTAGGGGTTTTCTCTTGATCTGGAAACGCTTCATAAAACTTGGATCCTATGTCAAAATTTTGAAGTTCCTCATAAGTATAATCGTAGATTAAATTCTTTTTATCCTGCTCATTTAATTCTTTTCCATCATTATACTGAACGAACTTTGGATTTAGAAAATGATCGTGGTATACGACGACTTTTTTATCTTTAGTAATGTGACAGTCCATTTCTAGGGTGGTCACCTTAGGCAGGTCTATTGCTATTTTCATGGCGCCAATGGAGTTTTCAGGATGGAGACCCCTTGCACCTCTATGCCCTTCGTATGAAAATTTAGGAAAGGTGTCTACGCTTAAGCTGTTATTAGGCTGTAATATACTGCAGCTGCTAGCCGTAAAAATTACTGTGGCTAATAAGACGTTTTTGAAGTTGACCAAATTTTTCATGAATAAATGTTTTTCTATTTTATGTACAAATATAAACATGTTGCAATTAATGCTCCTAATATAGGCCCAATAACCGGTACCCAAGCGTAGGAAATATTAAACCCTGCCTTATTTTTTATAGGCAGTAAAGCGTGAATCACTCTTGGCGCTAAATCTCTTGCTGGGTTGATAGCATAACCTGTTGTACCACCTAGTGAGAGTCCAATGACCCAAACAATTAGTGCCACCGGTAATGCACCTAATGAGCCCATACCAATGGGTGATCCACTCGCTTCAATTGTAGGGTTTGCAAAATTGAATATTGCAAAAATAAGAACAAAAGTACCAACAACCTCGCTAATTAAGTTTATCGGTAAATTCCTAATAGATGGGGAAGTGCAAAATACCGCCTGTTTAGCCCCTGCATCATCGGTAATGCTAAAGTGATCTTTGTAGATTAAATACACGAGTAACGCTCCAATGCCTGCACCAATGAATTGAGCACTTAGGTAGGATAGAACATGGTTAGTAGGTATATCTCCACTTGCCCAAAAAGCAACCGTTACGGCGGGATTTAAATGCGCTCCACTTACGGGACCTGCGACCACTACACCTGTATACACTGCCAGTGCCCAAGCCGTAGTTATTACAATCCACCCGGAGTTGTTTCCATTTGTTTTTTTAAGCAGCACATTCGCTACAACACCTTCTCCTAACAAAATTAGCAAAGCCGTACCAATTAATTCGGCGGTGAAAATGCTCATGATCTCTAAGATTTAGTCCAGTTTTCTACAGCTTTGATAGCTTTATGCCAGCTAGCTAAATTTTCGTTTAATCCATCGGAAGGCTCACCTTGGAAAGTAACATCCTCTTGCCATAAGGTTTTTATTTCATCTGTATCTTTCCAGTAACCTACAGCTAGTCCAGCCAGAAAGGCTGCACCCATGGCCGTCGTTTCGGTTACCTTAGGCCGAATGACCGAACACGCTAGGAGGTCTGCCTGAAATTGCATTAAGAAATTATTATTTGCCGCACCACCATCAACTCTTAGTTCTTTAATCTGCTCACCAGAATCAGCTTGCATAGCTTCAATTACATCGTAATTTTGATAAGCAATACTTTCTAAAGCAGCGCGAACAATGTGCGCTTTGCTACTACCTCGTGACAAACCTAGTAGCGTACCTCGAGCTTCTGGGTTCCAGTAAGGAGCACCTAACCCCGCAAAGGCTGGAATAAACACCACGCCACCAGTTGAATCTACACTAGAGGCTATTTCATGGGTTTCTTGCGCGTTTTTAATTAGCTTCAGCTCATCGCGTAACCACTGGATTACGGCGCCTGCAATAAATACACTACCTTCTAGTGCATAATCAACACGGTCGCCAATCTTCCAAGCAACCGTACTTAGTAGTTTGTTTTTTGATAAAATAGGCTTGCTGCCGATATTCATTAGTAAAAAGCATCCCGTGCCGTATGTGTTTTTAACCATACCTGGTTCGGTGCATAGCTGACCAAATAGAGCGGCTTGCTGATCACCCGCAATTCCTGCGATAGGTATTTTTCGTTTTATTACTTCTTCACTTGTATGTGCGTAAACCTCCGAGCAGCTCTTAACTTCTGGTAGCATAGCCTCAGGGATATCAAAAAGCTCGAGCAGCTCTTTATCCCATGTTAGGGTATGGATATTGTAAAGCATGGTCCGCGATGCGTTAGTGACATCAGTAATGTGCACCTTACCTCCTGTAAGTTTCCAAATTAAGTAGCTGTCAATAGTGCCAAAGGCTAAATCCCCATGCGTTGCCTTCTCTCTAGCTCCATCCACATGATCGAGGATCCATTTGACTTTAGTCGCCGAGAAGTAGGAGTCTATTATTAAACCGGTTTTTTCTTGAATTTTTTCTTCTAGCCCCTGTTCGATGAGCTCTCTACAATAAGCAGCGGTTCTTCTATCCTGCCAAACAATAGCATTGTATATGGGCTTACCCGTTTTTTTATCCCATACTACGGCAGTTTCTCTTTGGTTGGTTATGCCAATACCTGCTATAGATTGGTTATCGTTTAACCCATCGAGAATCTCATTGAGCACTTTGCTTTGGCTTTCCCAAATTAATTCAGGGTCATGCTCAACCCATCCTGATTTCGGGAAAATTTGAGCGAACTCCATTTGTGCCACATTTTTTATGTGGCCTTTTTTATCAAATAGAATGGCCCTGGAACTTGTTGTTCCTTGATCAATTGCTATAATGTAATTCTCACACATACTATTAGTTAAGGTTTATTCCTTCTCTTTTGAAGGTGCAAATTAATTAATTATATATTGCCTTGCAAGAGTACTAAAATCTTGGATTTCTTTTTCTACCCACAGTTGATCTTTCCCTAATGTTTCTGCCATTAGCTTTGCCACATCTGGTGCAGCTTGCAATGCTGCTTTTGCATCCAACAATAAGAGCCTGAACCTGCGGTTTAGCACGTCTTCTAATTTACAGACCATTTCATTTTCACATGCCCATACAACTTCTCCCATCAAATAAGGGTGGTCTGAATGGATTTTTTCTTTGAATCGATCATTTTCTTGAATCAATGCCTTGACTTTAGGTAAATCCGAACCGTAATATCTCCAGTGTCCTTCAACCTGGTCGGTGCTATAGGCATGAATTTTAAGTTCTTTTGTTTTGCAACTTTTCTCTGGGAGACCGCCTGTTTTTATAGCTATATCAACGGTATCTTCGGCCATCTTTCTATAAGTGGTCCATTTACCGCCCGTAATGGTTATTAATCCAGAGGCATTAACAATTAATTTATGGTCTCTGGAAATCTCCTTGGTGCTATTTTCATCTCCTTGCTTGGGTGCCGCTAAAGGGCGAAGACCAGAAAATGCACTCAATACGTCATTTCGTTGAGGTCCCGTTTTAAGGTAGGAGCCAGCAGTATCTAGGATGAATTTGATTTCTTCTTCCAGTGGCCTAGGTTCAATCTGGTGTTCGTTTAACGGTGTGTCGGTTGTTCCTAAAAGAACCTTTCCATTCCATGGCACACCAAAAAGCACCCTTCCATCGCTGGTTTCAGGTATCATAAGCGCATCACGCCCACCTAAAAACTTAGGATCCACGACAATGTGTGTACCTTGGCTTGGCCGGACTAAATTTTTATGGTTGGGTTCCTCCATTTTTAAAATATCATCGACAAATATTCCTGTCGCATTGATAATTGTTTTAGCTTGGATGGCGTAGGATTTCCCTGATTCTGTATCTGTAAAACTTATGCCAGATACTTTATTATTACTATTTTTAACGATTTTGGTAACATCCGCATAATTAAGCACCGTAGCTCCGTGATCAATGGCTGTTTTTGCTAGTAATAGAGCTAGTCTAGCGTCATCAAACTGTCCGTCATAATATTGGATTCCACCGTTAAGTTTATTGGGCTCTATTTTAGGAATGTAATTGAGTACTGTTCCCTTACTAAGAGACTTTGATGTGCCAATTCTATATTTTCCAGCCATCCAGTCGTATAGTTTTAGTCCTATAAGGAATTTCATCTTTGAGAAAAAACTATAGGTAGGGATTATAAATCTCTGGATTGAGGATACATGGGGTGCATTTTTAAATATCAACCCTCTTTCATGGAGTGCGGAATAAACTAGTTTGACATCACCATTGGCAAGGTACCGAACGCCACCATGTACTAGCTTTGTGCTCTTACTCGATGTGCTTTTTGCAAAATCATACTTTTCAAGTAAAATCGTTTTATACCCTCTACTTGCTGCATCTACAGCAATTCCTAGTCCGGTTGCTCCGCCTCCAATGACTGCTACATCCCACTCTTTGGTGTTTGTTAGAGACTTGAACAATTGATCTCTTGTATACATATATGCACGGTTAATTGTTTGTGATGTTCAAATATATAATAAATCGTAATAATATGAAAACAAATGAAACTTTATTTTATTACGAATGAATCCTATTCTCTAATTTAATAACAAATAACCGGACTCAAGGTTTTTTTACCGTTCAAAAACTGTATATTTAAGACGATTTTTATTTTACTTAGAACAATACTTCAATAATTATTTAACTATGGATTCTGTAGAACGGCATCGTTATATTCTGAAAAAACTTGAAACAGAAGGGAAGGTAAGCGTTTTAGATTTATGTGAAGAGTTGGATGTTTCCTCAGTCACTATCCGAAAGGATTTAAGGTTTTTAGAGAAAAGCAACCTATTATATAGAACGCACGGAGGGGCCACCAAAGAAAACCCATACACAAAAGACAAGCCGGTTTACGAAAAAGAAAAGATTCTTGTTGAAGAGAAAAAACGAATAGGCCAAAAGGCAGCTGAGCTGGTAGAAGAAAACGACTCCATAATAATAGCCTCTGGAACAACCATGCATGCCTTTGCTAGGGAATTGTCTCCTTCAGGGCAGCTGACCGTAGTTACCGCGTCCTTACACGTAGCTATAGAGCTCGGGAAATACGCCAATACGGACATCATACAATTAGGGGGAATTCTAAGGAAATCTTCTAGTTCAGTTACAGGAATCTATTCAGAGAGCCTATTAAAAGATTTTTATTGTTCCAAACTCTTTCTTGGAATAGATGGTTTAGATTTAGACTATGGCATCACTACAACCAATGCCATGGAAGCACAACTCAATAGAAGTATGATTGAGAGTGCTCAAAAGATCATTGTGCTGGCGGATTCTACAAAATTTGGAAGGAAGAGTTTTAGTAAAATTTGTGATCTAGAAAAAATAGACGTAGTCATCACGGATGAAATTTCCAGTGTTTTTCAAGAGGCATTAGAAGAACAAGGAATCCAAGTGATTATATCAGGATAAAAATGAACAACATTGAGATTTATACGTAAATCTCTATTTTAAACAATAAACATAAACTTCATTTATACATGCAACCTAAAAACAACAAACAACAAAAGGGAGCTTCCAGGAGAGACTTTTTGAAAAAGGTGGCTCTAGGAGGACTAGCATTTAGTATCGTTCCTCGCCATGTTCTAGGAGGTGCGGATTATTTAGCACCAAGTGATCACTTAACAAAAGGGGTGATTGGCGTAGGATCTATGGGTAGAGGGCACTTTGGTTATGCAGGCACTAAGACTGTAGCCATTTGTGACGTGGATACTAGACATTTAGCTATTGCTCAAAATGCACTGGGAGGTGGAATCAAAGAATACCATGATTTCAGAAATCTAATTCAATCTCCTGAAGTAGATATCGTACACATAGCAACTCCTCCTCACTGGCATGGAATAATGGCTGTTGAGGCCGCTCGTGCTGGAAAAGATATTTGGTGTGAAAAGCCAATGACCAGAACCATTGGTGAAGGTAAGAAGGTTAAAGAAGCTATTGCTCAGCATGGTAATATATATCGTTTAAATACCTGGTTTCGATTTGAAGCCGGCTTTTACGGGATGAATGTACCTGTCAAAAAAATAAAAAAACTAGTCGATTCCGGCATGTTAGGATGGCCTCTTAAAGTAACCATTTCCAAGCATACCGGTTTTGACTGGAAGTTCTACTGGGTAGGAAAAACGGATTTACCGGTTGATCCCATCCCTAAAGAATTGGATTACGATTCTTGGTTAGGACCAGCACCTTACAAGCCCTATAGTACCCATCGAGTACATACTACTTTCCGTGGTTACTGGGATTACGATGGCGGTGGCTTAGGCGATATGGGACAGCATTACTTAGATCCTGTGCAGTATTTCTTAGGTAAAGATGGTGAAAGCCCAGTGGAAATTCAGGTCGATGCTCCTCAACAACACAGCGATGCAGTAGGTACTTGGCGAAAAATCGTCTATAAATATGCTGATGGATGTGAGATTATTTTGGATGGAGCAGGTACAGAAGAGGGGAAACCTTATATAGCAGGGCCGCAAGGTAACTTATACCGAGGGTTCCAATCGGATATTCCAGATTTAGATAGAAAGTTGGCTCAATTCCCAGACCCTGAACCACAGGTGACAGATTTCTTAGAGGCTGTACGGACCAGAAAGAAGTTCGCATTGAATGAAGTAAATGGATATTATTCATGTACTCTCGTGAACCTAGGTTTAACAGCATTACGCTTGAACCGTACGTTATACTACAATTCGGAAAAACAAGAATTTATTAACGATGAGGCTGCTAATAGATTGATGAATCAGCCGATGAGAGGTCCATGGATTATTTAAACTGAATTTTATTATTATGAAAAAAATATTTCAATTAATAGCGTTTCTGTTCGTGGCTTCTAGTGCTTTTGCACAAATGTCTCCCAATAGAACAACAGAAACGAAAATAGCAGATTTGTTAGCGCTGCAACCTGCGGAAGATCAAAGCGCCTACCTAGAGGCAATGGCCGAGCTTGAAAATAATTTCAGCTCCGAAGATGTATCTGCCTTATTAAGTACAATTACTCCTCCAGGAGGGAAAAACGCTAAGCTAGAGTATGTAACAAACTCCTACTCGTATTACGTGATCCAAGATGGCAAAGAGCAGGCGAGAGCAGTATACGAAAATGGTTTACTGGATGCTCTGAATAAAGTGAGTGACTTAGACAATAAAGGCTATATCATTCAATTACTTCAAAACTGCGGAAAAGAGGGGAGTATTGATGCTATATCTACCTATTTGAGTGATGAATATATGGCAGAAAAAGCTGCTCGCGCAATAAGCAGAATTGGTGGAGAAAAAGCATATGATGCTTTACTTACAGGGTTACAGAATAGCAGCAACGAGAAGTCGGCTATTGCAATTATTGGTGCAATGGGAGAGCTAGGACAGGAGTCCTTTGAGAAACCTATTCTTTCTGTTGCAAACGCATATTCAAGCCCAGCATTTCAAAAAACTGTTTTATTTGCTTTGAGTAACTCAGGCACAAAATCATCTTTGAAATACTTCCGAAATAGTTTGAAAGAAGTTGATTATAAATACGATGAGAAGAACACTGCAGGAAATGCGATAAATTTTTCAAAAAACTTATTGCATAAAGGCGATAAAAAATCTGCAGAAAAACTACTCAAAGATATCAGCAAACAATCTTTAAAGAACGAAAATAACCAAACGCATTTAGCAGCTATGCAGATGCTGTATACGATCAACCCCAAGAAATACCACGTTGAGATTTTAAAAGCATTACCAAGATCCGATAAGTTGACACGTGGTGGATACTATAGGTTGATTGCACAGAATACTAAAATTCAGGACGCTGAAGCCCTATTAAAGATTGCTAGATTTGCTAGCCCTGAGCTACAGGAAAGCGTTATTCAGTATTTTGGTGAACACGGAGACAAGGAGCATGTGCGTGATTTGCAAGGGTTTTTAAAAAGCGACAATCAACCGGTTCGTTTAGCTGCTATTAATTCTGTATACGCTTTAGCAGGAGAGGATAGTTATCAGCTGCTAATCAGTTCATTGAACGGCGGGTCTGAGCAGGAGATAGCTTTAATCAAATCTTTATTGTTAAGTGCAAAACAAGGTGATCCTATAGGTCTTGTAAATAGAGAATTAGCCATTTCTTCTTTGGAAGTACAAAAAATATTACTAGAAATATTAGCGATCCGAAATAACCCGGAAACTTTCGCTGTTGTGCAGCCGTTATTAAGCTCCTCGAGTTTAGGGGTACGTTTAGCTGCTTATAAAACTCTTCCAAACTTAGCTTCTGAGGCAAATTTAAATGAAGTGATCACGGCATTAGAAACTGCTGATAAGGATGAAGTAATTTATGCTCAGCAAGGCGTTATCTCTGCAGTAAGCTTCAGTAGTCAAAAAGAAAGCTGGATCAATCAGTTGATTGCTAAAACAAAGCAAAGTGAAAACCCAAGTGTTTACTTTCCAGTATTTGCAGGGTTAGGTGGAGATAATGAACTCTCAACCGTTAAAAGTTTTACGAGTAATGCTGATAATGGTACTAAGTCTGCCGCACTTAAATCTTTAGCCAGGTGGAGTAACTCCACTGCACTACCTTTCCTTTATGAGAAAAGTAGAGAGCAACTAAGTGATGAAGATTTTGAGTCGGTTTATAGCGGGTTTATTTCACAAGTCTTAAGCAGCGATCATACCGTAGAGCAAAAATACCTTTACTTAAGAGATGCATACGATTTAGCTAGAAACACAGGACAGAAAAGAACCGCTTTAGGAGCATTACAACAAGCACCTACCTACCAAGGGATGATGTTTGCAGCAAGTTTAATGGATAATAACGACCTAAAAGGAACTGCCAGTACAGTAGCCATGAATATTGCAACAGAAAACCCGCAATTTGATGGTGAGTCCGTTCGTCTTCTTTTAGAGCAAGCCATGGAAAACTTAAGTGGAAGTGAAAGTGCATATTTAAGAGAAGCCATCATTAGACATTTGTCAGAAATGGATGATCAAGAAGGGTTCGTTTCTATTTTTAACGGCAAAGACCTGACTGGTTGGCAAGGTTTAGTAGAAAATCCAATTAAAAGAAAGCAAATGTCTGCTAGTGAATTAGAGCAAAAGCAGGCGGAAGCAAATCGCATCATGCGTGAGGGGTGGATAATCGAGGATGGCGTATTAGTATTTAATGGGAGTGGAGATAATATTGCTACGATAAAGCAGTATGGAGATATTGAGATGCTAGTAGACTGGAAACTCGATACAGAAGGTGAAGAAGGAGATGCAGGGGTTTACTTAAGAGGAACACCTCAGGTTCAAATTTGGGATACTTCCCGAACCAATGTAGGTGCTGAAGTCGGTTCGGGTGGTTTATACAACAATCAAACGCATGAGTCTATACCTTTAGAAGTAGCAGACAATCCTTTAGGTGAATGGAATACGTTCCGTATTCGTATGGTGGGAGATAAGGTTACTGTTTACTTAAATGGTGTTCTAGTAGTTGATAATGTAACACTGGAAAACTATTGGGATCGTAGCCAACCTATTTTTCCGATTGAGCAAATTGAACTTCAAGCCCACGGAACTAAAGTCTATTACAGAGATATCTATGTGAAAGAATTAGGTGGTGAGGCCTCATCCATTACAGAAGAAGAGGTAAATGCTGGATTTGAGGTGTTATTTGATGGGAGCAACCTAGATGCTTGGACAGGTTCGGATAGCTATCAGATCGATAACGACGGCCACTTAGTGGTTCTGCCGAAAGAAGGCTCGGGTGGTAATTTTTACACCAAAAAGCAATTTGACAACTTTGTGTTTCGTTTTGACTTTAAGCTCACTGAAGGCGCAAACAACGGCGTGGGGATTCGTACTCCTATGCAAGGAGACCCTGCTTACCAAGGCATGGAAATTCAAATCTTAGATGACTCCGCAGATGTTTATAAAAACCTCGAAACCTACCAATACCACGGTTCTGTATATGGAATAATCCCAGCCCAAAAAGGTGCATTAAAGCCTTTAGGTGAGTGGAATTCCCAAGAGATTCATTTGGATGGTGACCAAATTCGTGTTACTTTAAACGGGAAAATAATTGTAGATGGTAATCTAAAAGAAGCGACCCTAAATGGTACTTTAGATGGAAAAGATCATCCAGGTTTAAATAGGCAAGAAGGGCATTTGGCCTTTTTAGGACACGGATCAAAGGTACACTTTAAAAATATTCGTGTGAAGACCTTGTAATAAACATAAGCCCTTAAATAAGGGACGTAAATAATAATGGGTTGCATTTATATGTAGCCCATTATTATTTTTCACACCCTTTTAACGGTATTATTTCGCCAGATGTCCCTAAATTAATAGGATTATTAGTAGTTTTTAGTTCTCTTTATATTATTGCTGCATTGAAATTTTCAAGAGAACTAATTTCCTTCTATTATAGCCCGTATAGTATCCAAGTTCAAATTCTCCCTAGGTCTATAATATACTATCTTAGCATTTTTATCCAATATAACGATCCTAGGTATGCTGTTGATTTCTAGTTTTGAACTCTCAAGACCTCCTCGATCCCAACTATGTAGCCAATCCATAGAGTGTTCATTTACACTGTTTATAAAACTACTAGAATCGCTGTCTATAGATATGTAATCTTCCCTTAGTTAACAGCCATCTTAATTCTGTGGTCCAGCAGATTCTACAGTGTTAGCCAGTTTTCTTTTCGTTGTGATTTATAAGTACAAAAATTTCAACTAAATGGAATTGCTGATTGCATCTGCTCTTTCTTCAAACCTAATAGAAAGATATTACAAATTCAAACCTCAATTTCTTATGGACATCGTCCATTATTTATAGCTATCCATAATAACTAATCCCATGAACTATATAGGGATAGGATCTGATGTAATAGAACTCTTATTCGTGAATCCCATGATGTGCATTATCAATAGTACTATTTGTATAAATAGCTTTTAGAGTATACTAATCGGGAGTAGGTAGGGTTATTATCTAAATGTATCCTAAAATTTTACAAGTTTAAAGTATAGTGTTTCAAAGAGCATTTAAAAGTAATATTAAAAGATTCCTCGTATATTAGAATCGTATAAACTTACAGCTATGTCGAATATTGATTTTATTTTTGAAGAGAGAGCCGCTGATATTGGGAATTTCCTAGTAGGCCGTTTATTGCCGTTTCGGCAAAAGAGATCTATAGGCCCATTTGTTTTCATAGATCACATGGGACCAGCACATTTATCTAAAAAAGAAAATTTTGATGTAGGGCCTCACCCGCATATTGGGCTTGCAACACTAACCTTCTTATTTGAGGGGGCTATCCATCATAGAGACACTATTGGGAGTGATATTATAATCAAACCAGGAGCAGTAAACTGGATGGTTGCAGGTAAAGGTGTGGTGCATTCGGAAAGGACGCCAGATGCATTACGGTATACGGAAAAGAGTTTACATGGCTTACAAATCTGGGTGGCTCTACCCAAAAAGGAAGAAGACATTGCACCAAGCTTTCATCATATCGATAAAGAGGATATTCCTAATTGGCAAGATGGCCCTCTTAAATTTCGACTAATAGCCGGTGAATTTATAGGGAAAACTTCACCAGTTCCTGTGCATTCCCGCTTATTTATGATTGAAATCTCCGCTGAAGAAGATGCAACTGTTGATTTACGTGGGGAGCTATTTGGAGAAAGTGGTCTTTATATATTGCAAGGAAGCGTGGATAATCAAGGACATAGTTATGGCGACAAGCAAATTTTAATAACCAAGGACGCTGAGCTTTGTACTTTCGATATCAAGAAAGGCTCTATTATCTATCTGTTTGGTGGCGAGCCTTTCCCAGAAGAACGTTATATCTACTGGAATTTTGTGTCTAGTGATAAAAGCAAAATTGAAACAGCTAAAGAAGACTGGATTCAGGATCGCTTTGATAAAATTGCTGGCGAGACCGATAGAGTACCACTTCCAGGCTCTACAAATAAATAGAGACCCTTTATGGATTGTACTTTAACTGTCCATTTAAATAAGATTTACGAAAATAACTCAGAGAAACTATAGGTTTCCTTTAAGCGAACGCCTTTCTCAGTATGTTGCAAGGTACAACAATCATGTATGGGGTCGTGCTCTAGAAATAATATATACTCCTTGTCTGCACACTCTTTCCAGTAGGATTGCCTTTCTTCTAAGGTTAATAGGGGGCGTGTATCGTATCCCATTACATAGGGTAGGGGAATGTGACCTACCGAAGGTAATAAATCGGCCATATATAAAATAGTTTTCCCTTTATAAGTGATTTGGGGGAGCATCATAGCGTCTGTATGTCCACTAGCATAGCGTACTTGGATGTTATGGTCATAATCTTCACCTTCAGCTAAAAAATTCAATTGCCCAGACTCTTGAATAGGTAGTATATTTTCTGGTAAAAATGAAGCTTTTTCCCGAGGGTTCGGTTCGGTTGCCCACCTCCAGTGATTCTCGTTGCTCCAATATTTTGCATTTTTAAATGCAGGAATGAGTTTTTCTCCTTCACGTATAATGGCGCCACCGCTGTGGTCAAAATGTAAGTGGGTAAGAAACACATCGGTTATATCGTCCTTGTGAAACCCGTATTTCTTAAGAGATTTCTCTAGAGTGTTTTCACCGTGGATATAGTAATGAGAGAAAAACTTATCGCTTTGTTTATCACCTAGTCCTGTATCAATTAGAGTAAGGCGATTAGCGTCTTCAATGAGTAGTAATCTATTGGTCCAGGTGCATAGATTGTTAGCATCAGCTGGATTGGTTCTTTCCCAAAGTACTTTTGGGACCACGCCAAACATAGCACCACCGTCTAATTTAAAGTTTTCAGTTTCAATCTTATAAAGTTTCATATACTTCTAAACTAAGGATTAGCTGTTGCTCTTAATTTCCCCCATTTCTGGAACCTTTGTTAAATCGTATGGTGTTTCTTGGTATACAAAGTAGTTCAACCAGTTGTTAAAGAGCAAGTTTGCGTGACT
>DXEZ01000321.1 GCA_019114715.1 Candidatus Sphingobacterium stercoripullorum
CGAGATGCATTCATAAATAGCGCCTGAGCTTCTCTAAATTTATAATTCAAAATAGCTTGCTCAATTTCGGCAGGCAGCTCATTTAAAGCATCAAGCACCTGCTGATCTTCCGAGGTCATAGGGAGGCCGAACTGCACTTCTCCGTTGTAATATTTATGAGTCAGCACCATGACCCGATTTACGAAGTTCCCTAAGATAGCTACCAATTCATTATTCACACGCGCCTGGTAGTCTCTCCATGTAAACTCACTGTCGGCAGTTTCCGGCAATATAGAAGTAAGCACGTACCGAAGTTCGTCTTGCTTATCTGGGAAGTCCAATAAATACTCATGTAGCCATACGGCATGGTTTTTTGAAGTGGAGAGTTTATCACCCTCTAAGTTTAAAAATTCATTGGCCGGAATATTATCTGGTAATAAGTATTCTCCATGAGCTTTTAATATGGCTGGGAAAATAATACAATGGAAAACGATATTATCCTTACCTATAAAATGAATAAGGGTAGAGTTTTCTCTTTCGTCTTCTTGTTGTTTCCAATAATGCTCCCAATTTTTACCGTTATCTAAAGCCCATTGCTTGGTAGCAGAAATATAACCGATGGGAGCATCTAACCATACGTATAGCTTTTTCCCTGTACCCTCAGGTAATGGCACATCTACTCCCCAATCCAAATCCCTAGTCATTGAACGTGGATGCAAACCGGATTTCAACCAGCTCTGGCATTGTCCAAAAACATTAGACTTTAGCTGTCCTTTTTTCCCATTAATTAACCACTCCTCTAGCCAAGGCTGGTATTTATCCAAAGGCAGATACCAGTGCTTTGTTTCTTTTAAAACAGGCTTTTTACCACTCAAAGTAGAAATTGGATTTATTAAATCCGTTGGGTTTAAAGAAGTTCCGCATTTCTCACATTGATCCCCATAAGCCCCCTCATTTTGACAATGAGGGCAAGTTCCGGTAATATATCTGTCTGCTAAAAACTGATTGAATTCTTCGTCGTAATACTGCTCAGAGTTTTTTTCAATAAACTCCCCCTTATTGTATAAGTTTAAAAAGAACTCTTGGGATAATTTATGGTGAATAGGCTCTGAGGTCCTGTGGTAGATATCAAAAGAAATTCCAAACTCTTCAAAACTCTTTTTAATCGTTTGGTGGTATTTATCAATAATTTCTTTAGGTGTTACGCCTTCCTTCTTTGCTTTAATTGTAATTGCTGCACCATGCTCATCGGAACCGCAAACGTACACTACATCGGTATTATTCAAACGTAGAAATCGTACAAAAATATCTGCAGGAATATAAGCACCTGCCAAGTGTCCTATATGCAATGGACCATTGGCATAAGGCAAAGCAGAAGTAATCGTATATCGTTTATTAATTATTTTATTCAAGGGTTTCTATATTATATTAATTATTTTTACCTAATATTATCAATTATTTGATTGACAAAGATAATCCAATTTCATGGATTAAATGAATTACGGAGAATGAAATATCCTAAAAAACTAGAAAAAGGAGACCAGGTGGCTATAGTATGTCCAGCATCTTCTCTTTTTGAAAAAATAGACTTAGAATATATAAAAACGGTTTTGGAGAGTTGGGGGTTGGAGGTTTTACTGGGCGACACCACCCATGCAACGCACCATAATTTTGCAGGTAACGATTTTGAACGCAAAATGGATCTTCAAAAATACCTAGACAATCCAGATGTAAAAGCAATTTTTGCTGCTCGCGGAGGCTACGGCTGCGTCCGTATCATTGATCAATTGGATTTTTCCACTTTCAATAAAAATCCCAAGTGGATAATTGGTTTTAGCGATATCACCGTTTTACACAGCCACATACATGCGACCTCAGGTATTCCAACTCTGCACGGCCAAATGCCTGTCTGCTTTGAAACTGGAAGTAGTGAGAGCTTAGAGAGTCTGAAAAACGCACTCTTTGGACACCCTGTCCGCATTAGCTACACGAGTCAAGCAGTACTTAGCAGACCCGGCAAAGCTGAAGGGATATTAGTAGGTGGGAACCTCTCTCTACTACACAGCCTTCTTGGATCAGATTCCGATTATAATTACGACGGGAAAATTCTTTTTATAGAAGATGTAGGTGAAAAGTATTACAATATAGATCGTATGCTTTGGACTTTAAAAAGAGCTAAAAAATTCGAAAAACTAAATGGGCTTATTGTAGGTGGCTTTACAGAAATGATAGACACCGACCCTTCATTTGGCGCTAGCACGGAGGAAATAATATATCGTAAAGTAAAAGACCTTCCTTACCCGGTAGCATTTGACTTTCCTGCAGGTCACATCGATGACAATCGGGCCATCATCTTGGGCGCAAAATGCCTATTAGAAATCAATCAGAGGCAAGTAACATTAGAACAGTATCAATAAAATAATATTATGGCAGTTTTTTCATCTTTAGCAAAACAAAGAAATTTCGGCTTACTCATCCTTAGAATCGGCCTCGGTGCATTTATGATTATCCAGCACGGTCTTCCAAAACTAATGGGAGGCCCGGAGCTATGGACCAAAGTTGGAAGCTCGATGAGTCACTTGGGAATTGACTTTTTTCATTTATTCTGGGGCTTATCCGCAGCGCTGGTAGAGACATTGGGTGGCGTATTTTTCATCTTAGGATTGTGGTTTCGGCCCACAGCGTTTGCCTTCTGTATTGTGATGGCTGTTGCAGGCTATCAGCACCTGCAAATGGGTGACGGTTGGAGCGTAGCTTCTAGAGCATTTGAGCTGTTATTTGTCTTTTTTGGAATAGCATTTGTTGGTCCCGGCAAATACAGTGTAGATAAAGGTTAATGAAGGGGTCATAAAGACCCCTCAACCACTCAGACAACTGCCGAACTATAAGTTAGGCTGTGGCGTTACCCTTAAGTATGGTTTTATTTCTTGATACCCTTTAGGGAATTTTCCAGCTATTTCCTCATTCTTAATCGATGGTGAAATTATCACATCATTCCCATACTCCCAGTCTGCTGGGGTAGCAACCGAATGCTCTTGCGTTAATTGCAAAGAGTCAATTACTCTAAGTATTTCAAAGAAATTTCTTCCAGTAGATGCAGGGTATGTCAACGTTAACTTAACTTTCTTATCCGGCCCAATAACAAACACCGAACGAACTGTTGCAGTTTGAGAAGCATTAGGGTGAATCATATCGTATAATTCTGCCACTTTGCGATCGGAATCCGCAATTATTGGAAAATCCACAGAGGTATTCTGCGTCTCATTGATATCCTTAATCCAGCCGAGGTGATCCTCAACACTGTCTACACTTAAGGCCAAAACTTTTGTGTTGCGTTTTTTAAATTCTTCGCTTAACTGTGCGGTCCTACCTAACTCAGTAGTACATACAGGCGTGTAATCCGCAGGGTGAGAGTATAAAACTGCCCAATGACCATCAATGTAATCATGAAACCTTATTTCTCCTGAGCTGGTTTGTGCTGTAAAGTCGGGGGCAATATCTCCTAATCTTAAACTCATATCTTTATTTTTATTTAAATAACCTATATAATCTACAAAGTTAGTAGATTTAATTTTTATAAACAAAATAAAAAGATTAATTTAATAAAAATCTTTGCCTTTTATCGATTAAAATTCAGAGCAAAATCGCAACAAATTACTATGCTTGCATAATATTTATTATGTATATTTGTTTACCAAAAAACGAACATTATGAACTTTAAACTATCAGATGAACACCGCTTAATTCAAGAAGCTGCCCGAGACTTTGCAACCCGTGAACTTGCAGTCGATGTCATAGAAAGAGACAAGGAGAGCAGATTTCCCTTACGGCAAGTTCAGCTTATGGGCGAGCTTGGCTTTATGGGCGTAACCATCCCTATGAAATATGGAGGCGCTGAAATGGATCACCTATCTTACGTTCTTATCATCGAGGAGCTAGCTAAAATAGACGCATCTTCTGCGGTTATCGTCTCCGCGCACAATTCTTTAGCACTCTGGGGTCTAAACACCTACGGAACAGAAGAACAAAAAGAAAAATTCTTAAAGCCCTTGGCCGAAGGAAAAAAGCTTGGCGCATTTGCTCTATCTGAACCTGAGGCAGGGTCCGATGCGAGCTCTCAACACACAAGCGCCAGGAAAACCGAAGACGGATACATACTCAATGGGAACAAAAACTGGATCACCAACGGCTCCTCAGCAGACACCTACATTGTCATTGCACAAACCGACCATTCACGAGGAAGCCACGGTATAAGCGCCTTCATCATAGAAAAAAACCAACCTGGATTTACTATCGGACCAAAAGAGGACAAACTAGGAATTAGAAGCTCAGACACTCACGCTTTGCATTTTTCAGACGTTGCGGTTTCCGAATCACAGCTTTTAGGCCAAGAAGGAAGCGGCTTTAAAATCGCCATGGAAACCTTAGATGGAGGACGGATTGGAATTGCTGCCCAAGCGGTAGGCATTGCAGAGGGAGCTTACCAACTGGCCTTAAAATACGCGCAGGAACGCAAGACCTTTGGCAAACCCATCTTCAAACACCAGGCAATACAATTCAAGCTCTCGGATATGGCAACAAAAATACAAGCTGCCCGACTCCTCACCTATCAAGCTGCAGCCTTAAAAGACCAAGGAGAAAGGTACACTAAAGAAGCCGCTATGGCTAAATTATTCGCAAGCGAAACAGCGATGAGCAGCACGATAGAAGCTATCCAAATCCATGGAGGCTACGGATACGTTAGAGAATACCAAGTAGAACGCATGATGCGAGATGCCAAAATCACGGAGATCTATGAAGGAACTTCAGAAATCCAGAAAATGGTAATCGCCCGCGAATTATTAAAAAGTTTAAGCAGCTAACAAAACTTCATTCCCATAAAGCCTGATAACACTATCATTACCTGGTTTGACCATCCCCTTGGACAAACCATTTTTCCGTTATAAGCTTCTCTAATGCAAAGGGACCACGAGCATGCAGTTTTTGTGTAGAAATACCAATTTCCGCGCCGAGGCCAAATTCTCCGCCGTCGGTAAAACGCGTAGAAGCATTGCTGTATACCGCAGCCGAATCGACATTCTCCATAAACAACTCTATAACCCCTTGATCTTGGGCCAAAATACCGTCGGTATGTTTAGAAGAATACCGATCAATATGATTCATAGCCTCATCAAGCCCTGCGACAACACGCACCGTACACTTTAGAGCTAAATATTCTTTACCAAAACTCTCTAAATTTGCCTGATATAACTTCGGGTAATCTTTATTCAGCAAAACGCCATAAGCAAAGGAGTCGGCAAAAACCTCAATATTAAACTTCGAAAATTCTGGAGCCAACCGGGATAGAAAATCTTCAGCAATATTTTGGTCAATCAGCAAGCACTCCAAGGCATTACACACAGAGGGACGAGACACTTTTGAGTTTACAGCGATGGCGAGCGCCTTATCCAAATCAGCCGAATGATGGACGTAGAGGTGACAGACCCCTGCACCAGTTTCTATCACCGGCACCGTTGCGTTCTCCCTTACAAAATCAATTAAAGACTGTGAACCTCTCGGTATAATCACATCCACAAACCCTCTGGCGTGCAACAACTCCAAAACCACCTCCCTATCAGTTGGTAATAGCTGCACTGCATGCGGATCCAACCCCTGCTCCACCAACAGCTCCTGAATCAAGTCCACAAAAAACTTGTTCGTATGAAATGCATCCGTTCCCCCACGAAGCAAAGCCACATTGCCTGAACGAAAAGCTAGCGCACTTACATCTACCGTTACATTAGGACGGGATTCATACACCACTCCTACCACCCCCAATGGGACGGTACGCTTTTCTATCACCAGCCCGTTCTCCTTTTCATTCCTATACAACACCTTTCCGCTGGGATCTTCCAAACGAGCAACTTCCTGAACTCCTTTACAAATAGCCTCAATTCGAGATTCGTCCAAAAGCAATCTATCGTATTTTGGATCCGACTCTGGCATCTTATTCAAATCTTGAATATTAGCCTCCATCACCTCTTGCTTGAGGGATAAAATCCGTTTGGACAACTCCATTAAAAAATCAACCTTTTGCTCATCACTTAGGTTCTGAACCGACCGTTTAGCTACTTTTGCATGCTCTAAATATGAATCAATCATTTCTAACACTTAAAATCCTTTATAAAATTACAATATCGTCTGAATTAGCAACCTCCAAGTTTTGTCTTTGGACATCCTGTTGATCAAAGGCAACTTTCGCTTTCGCTATTGCAAACACTTCACCTTTTGAGGTTTTTAAATGAAACACCTCCCCTGCCTGGAATCCCCTTAACACTTTTTCAACACCTACAGCCAACAAACTACTACCTCGCCTTACCGCCTCCACAGCGCCTTGATCCAACTGAAGAGCCCCCGACACAAGAGTCCCACTAGCTAACCACTTTTTTCTTGCATTCAACCTTTTTTCTTCTGCAATAAAACGAGTCCCTATTTCTCCTTGTAAAGCTTTCAATAAAAACTCATCCTCTTTAATCCCAAAAACAGTAACTCCTATACCTAAACTGGCCGCTAATTTTGCAAAATGGAGCTTAGACGCCATCCCCCCTAACCCGGCAAAAGATGTTTCTTTACGCACCATAGAAAAAACCGTTTTATCTGCAACCCCTACTTCTCTCACTACTGCGTTTTGATCGTCTAAAACCCCCTCAACAGATGTACACAGCAGCAACTGTTGTGCTCCGAACCCTATAGCAATCAAAGTTGCCAGCTCATCGTTATCAGAAAATTGCAGCTCTCTATTGCTGACAACATCGTTTTCATTGGCAATTGGAATGATACCGTTATCCCATAAAGTTTCATAAGTTTTCTTCAGCTGCAAAAACTGCTCTCTATTGGCAAAATGATGTCTCTCACAAAGACTCTGCGCTAAAGGAATAGCATAGGGCCTAAATAACTGACTGTATTTTTGTAGCAAAATTGGATTTCCAATGGCCGCCGCGGCCTTACGATCGTAAAGCGTCCCTTGGTAACCGGGCATATACTTTCGCCCAGCAGCTACTGCGCCAGAAGAAACTAGCACCAGCCTGTACTCTTTTTGAATACAGGCAATTTGTCGAGCGACCTCAATAATAATACGCTCATCCACACAATTCTCTTTAGTGGTCAGAACAGAAGAACCAAATTTTATTACTACTATAGGTTTTCGCATAGAACATTGCCGTTTTATCAGCCACAAAAGCTTTTAATTGGAAATAATTCAAATATAGGAATATATTAATACAATCAAGACAACAAATACAAGATTTCATTATGACTGCATGATCAAACATCATACATAAAACAGATGATAAAAATCCCAATACTCTCCTACATGCATCATAAGAAAGCACACTACCATCCCAATTACTAGGTAATTGATTTTTTTCGCTCGATTAACTGACCAATACTTCCAGTAAACCTGCGGCGGGAGGACAAAATCTACTTTACCGCTTTATACAAACTTCTTTTCATACAACTTCTCTAGAGCAAACATCTCATCCCTCAACTTTGCAGCTTCTAAAAAGTCGAGGCTTTCTGAAGCTTTCTCCATACGCCTTCTAGTTGTATCGATGGCCTTTTTCAAGTCTTTCTCTCCCAGGTGCTCCATAACGGGATCGTTTGCAACCACATCCATGACCGAGGGCTCTACATATGCTTTGGCAACCGCAGGACGGAAGTCAGCTACTGAAGTTTGCTCCATAATCTCATCTTTTGATTTCCCTACAGTTCGCGGCGTGATTCCATGCTCCTTGTTATAAGCAATTTGCTTTGTTCGTCTTCGGTAGGTTTCATCGATAGTCACGCGCATACTTTTTGTAATCTTATCGGCATACATGATTACCCTACCTTCAGAGTTCCTTGCGGCACGACCAATGGTCTGTATTAGGGAGCGCTCCGATCTTAAAAAGCCTTCTTTATCTGCATCCAAAATTGCAACTAAGGTAACCTCCGGCAGGTCTAGCCCCTCCCTCAGCAGGTTTACACCCACCAACACATCAAATTCACCCAACCGTAAACCACGCAAAATCTCCACGCGCTCTAAAGTTTTCACTTCTGAATGAATATACCTCACCTTGATGTTCAAACGATCCATATATTTTGTTAGCTCCTCCGCCATACGCTTGGTCAAGGTGGTCACCAATATCCTGCCCCCCTCACTGACCGTTTTAGCAACCTCTTCCAATAAATCGTCCACCTGAGTTCCCACAGGACGGACTTCAATTTCTGGATCCAGCAAGCCTGTAGGACGAATTACTTGCTCAACAATAACCCCTTGAGTTTGTTCCAGTTCGTAATCCCCTGGAGTGGCGGACACGTATATGGTCTGCGGGCTCAGAGACTCAAACTCTTCAAAGTTCAGAGGCCTGTTATCTAAAGCAGCTGGAAGGCGGAATCCGTGCTCAACCAAAGACAGCTTTCTTGATCGATCCCCTCCATACATGGCTCGCAACTGGGGTAGCGTCACATGACTCTCATCTATAACCATCAAGTAATCATCAGGAAAGTAATCCAATAAACAGAACGGCCTCATGCCTGGCTTCCTACCATCGAAAAATCGAGAGTAATTTTCTATCCCCGAGCAATAGCCCAGCTCCCTCATCATCTCCAAATCATAAGTCACCCGCTCCTCTAAGCGCTTCGCTTCAACGTGTTTCCCTTCATCTTCTAACTGAGCGAGCCTTTGCACAAGCTCCTCCTGAATTGCCCACATGGACTCTGTAAACTTCTCCTTGGGTGTTACAAATAAATTGGCAGGGAAAATTGCTAAATCGGACATCTTACTAATCGTTCGCCCTGACACAGGATCTATTTCACTCATCTCATCAATCTCATCACCAAAAAATGAAATTCGATAAGCGTGATCCATATAAGCTGGAAATACATCCACCGTATCCCCCTTAACCCGGAATGTACCTCTTTTAAAATCGTGAGTCGTTCTAGAATATAAGATCTCAACCAATTTATGGAGCAAAGCATTTCTACTGATCACCGTTCCTTGAGCAATCCTAAAAACTGATCGCGAAAAATCCTCGGGATTTCCCATACCGTAAATACACGATACAGAAGAAACGACAATGACGTCTCTTCTGCCCGACATTAAAGCCGAGGTGGAGGCCAACCGCAATTTTTCTATCTCTTCATTGATAGCTAAATCTTTTTCAATATAGGTGTTGCTAGAAGCTATAAACGCCTCCGGCTGGTAATAATCGTAGTAGGAAACAAAATAATGCACGGCATTGTCTGGAAAAAACTGCTTAAACTCCCCATACAACTGCGCCGCAAGCGTTTTATTATGACTTAAAATCAAAGTAGGCTTTTGGGTGTTCTCAATGACATTAGCTATTGTAAAGGTCTTCCCAGATCCAGTAACACCTAAAAGAGTTTGATGGATATCCCCATCTTCTACACCTTTTGTTAATAACTTTATAGCCCCTGGCTGATCCCCTGTTGGCTCAAACTCCGATGTTAACCTCAATTTCATAACTGTAATCTTTTTCTAAAACATAAAGGTACGAAAAACAATAACTCCAATGTTTCTCTACTCCTTAAACCAGCTCCATAAAACAAGCCTCTGACATAAAAATGATCTGTTTTGTAATTTCAATATAAATATCTTATTTTTGCCCCTTCAAATAGGGGTGCCTTGTTTATTTCGTGATAAAACACAAATACGGGCTGAGATCATACCCAGTCAATTAAAGCTTGAATGGCCTTAAGAGACGCACCTGATCCGGATAATGCCGGCGTAGGGAAGTGGTGGTTAAATTAAAGAAGGCTGTAGCCCCTTTCAGTACTTCATGGTTTAACTTTTATAATTCAACAATGTTTAACAAGTTCTTATTGAGCATCACCCTAATCATGTGGTCGCTATTTGCGTATGCTCAAACATCAATCACGGTTACCGTCAAGGACTACGACTCCAAGGATCCAATCCAAGGTGCAAGCGTCCGATTAGGAACAAGTGCGACTAAAACCAACGAGCAAGGCGCCGCTCAGATTGAAGTTAATGAAAATCTACCCAAACAATTGGTAATCGATCACTTGTC
>DXEZ01000322.1 GCA_019114715.1 Candidatus Sphingobacterium stercoripullorum
GATACTTCCCCGAAGTGGGCAACGCGTAGTAATTTCCGGTGGACGCTCCATTTCAAACTGGGAGCCACTGAAGTCACACCCTAAAATATCCAAGGAGATTGCTAAACATATCTTAGTAGCAGATGCTCCGAAAGTAGGAGGAAAATCGGTGAACTTTAGGCAGCTATGGGTAAACAATAAAAAAGCTCAGCGTGCTGAGAGTCATAAAGATAATGAGCTGCCTAGAATAATAAATTGGAATTTTGAGCGCGCCAGTGCCGTTATTCCTAATGATTTTAAAGGTTTAGAGTTTACTCCTGGGATGGAGTTTTTTATCCATCAATGGTGGGCTATAGCGCAGCTGAGGGTTAAAGATGCCACCATACATCAGGACAGCATTGAGCTTTTTTTCTATGAGCCAGAAAGTAAAATTCAAAATGAACATCCATGGCCAAAACCTTGGTTATCCGAGGAGCATGGTAACTCGGCATTTCGATTGGTGAATGCTCTGGCTTTTTTAGATAGCCCAGGAGAATGGTTCTTAGACGAGGATGCTGGAAAAATATACTATTACAAAAGACCAGGGGAAGAGCCGAGCAACTTGCAGGCGGAATTCCCTTATTTAGAGAATGTGATCACCTTAAAGGGAACTAAAGAACACCCCGTTGAGCATATTCACTTCCAGGATATTGGTTTTGTACATAGCGCTTGGAATAGGCCCAATACACACGGGCATGTAGCTTTGCAAGCAGGAATGTACTTTTACGATGCTTATAAGCTGGATATCCCGGGAACGCCCGATAAGGCAGGACTCGAGAATCAAGCCTGGGTAGGTCGCCCAAGTGCTGCCGTATTTCTAAAAAACACCCAACACATCGCGTTTCAAGGTTGTGAGTTCTTGCAGGTTGCTGCAACAGCCCTAGATTTTGATACCGGTAATAAAGAAGCTTTGGTTGAGGGCAGCGTCTTTAAAGATATTGGTGGCAATGCTTTGCTGGTGGGAAAGTTTTCTGATGAGAGCTTTGAGGCGCACCTGCCTTACCACCCTGAGGATGTGAGAGAAATTACCGAAGGCATAACAATAACTAATAACCTCATCCATAATGCTGCTAATGAAGATTGGGGCGCTGTGGGAATAGGTGTAGGCTTTGCCAGGGGAATCGAGGTGTCAAATAATGATATTAGCGAGCTCTCCTACACAGGGATTAGCCTGGGCTGGGGATGGACGCCAACGGTAAATATGATGAGAGACAATAAGATCTCCGATAATAAAATAACTAGGTACGGTAAATACATGTACGATGTTGCTGGAATATATACCCTTTCAGCACAACCTGGGACAAAGATTACGGGCAATTTAATCGATAGTATCTACCTGTCTCCTTATGCACATATTCCGGACCATTGGTTTTACTTATATACCGATGAAGGGTCGGCTTACATGCAAGTGGAGAACAACTGGTTCCCTGAAGAAAAGATTTTAAAAAATGCCAATGGACCGGCGGTTATTTGGCAAAATAATGGCCCCCAAACAAATAAGGAAGAGTTGAGCGCTGGACTGCAGCATGAGTTTTTACGACTTTTAAAAAGTAAAGACCCTACGCAAAGCGAGGCGCAGTTCAACGTGTATATTCCCTTTTTAGAGCCTGTTTACGTACAGGTGTACGACCCCAGCGGGGCATTCAGTAAAGAAGATTTCTCTAAAGCTGCAAAGGAGCAGGGTATCGATAACCCGGAGATCTACTCTTGGGGAAGCTACCACCTTTTAAAGACAGACGATGAGCTAGGGAAGAAGCTCTTAAGCGCTCTTTTAGCCAATAATCCGCAGGTGGAGAGTAGGCTGTTCAATGAGCTGGTTTACGAGTTTGATCGCGGAAATTGCAAGAAAGAAGAGCCCGCCGGTGAGGAGGACTTTGTTTTATTGAGCGCGCAATTGGTTGATGATGAGAGTTTGCAGGATGAATACCTGCAGTACCATCAAGATCAATTTGAAAAGTGGCCCGAAGTAGCCCAAGGGTTCTGTAGAGCCGGGTTTAATCAAGTGTTGGTGTATAAGAGCGGCCGGCAGTTGATGCTTTATATATCCTTTGAGAAGGGTAAAGACTTTCAAGAAATAGACAAACTTACAACCTTAGATAACCCCAGGGTAGAAGAGTGGAATGAATTGATGAGTAGCTATCAAGAAGGGATTAAAGGAACAGATAAATCGGAAACGTGGATCTTTTTTAAAAGATAATTATGTCAGAAATAAATAAATTAAAACTAGGGATATTAGGCCTAGGCGAAGGTAGGAGTACAATCTCTGCAGCATTAAATAGCGATCAAATTGACTTATTGCAAATCTGCGACATCAATGAGGAGCTGGGGCGAAAGCGGATGAAGGAATTTGGAATCGATTGCTATTCAAATTCCTATCAACAGATGCTCGATAACCCAGAGATTGAGGCTATAGCCATCTACACGCCAGACCACCTGCATGCGGAGCACGTCAAACAGGCGCTCCTGCACAATAAGCATGTGGTTTGTACGAAACCGTTTATTGACAATTTGAAAGATGCAAAGGGGCTTTTAGAGCTTGCTGAGAAGTCTAATAAGCACGTTTTTGTGGGGCAAAGCTCTAGGTTTTTTGAGCCTATGTCTCAGCAGCGAAAAGATTACGATCAAGGGTTAATAGGTGAGCTGATCACCATTGAAAGTTATTACCATGCCGACCACAGGTGGTTTTTAGAGAAGCCTTGGGCGCTAGAATCTTCCTTTAAGTGGTTGTACGGTGGATTGAGTCACCCGGTTGACTTCATACGTTGGTATATGCCCAATATTAGTGAGGTGATGGGTTACGGCATGCTAAGTGAAAACGGTAGAAAAGGCGGGTTGAAAAATTACGATACCATGCACTTTATATTTAAGTCTACCGATGGAAGGATAGCTCGGGTTAGTGGCGCCTATACGGGGCCCATTCAACCGGTTATGCGCGACAGTGAGATGAGCTGCATTCTAAGAGGAGATCTTGGCTGTAGCCAGGCAGATTACATGGACCTCAGGTATGCCATTACGGATAAAACCGGGAAAGAAAGTATACAGACCTGGGAAAATAGGCTGAAGCACTACTTCAGGTTCGAGGGGAAAAGCCATCATGCCGGAGAGTACCAGAACTACCTAGAATATTTTGCGCAATCGGTACGTAGCAATACGGCTGCATATCCAGATATCAAGGAAGGGATAGGTACAGTAGCTCTTTTACAAGCGATGGATCTATCGATTGAAACAGGTAAGCCGGTAAGCCCGCAGGAGCTGCTAGATAAAAATGGTGTGGACCTTTCTTTAGCATAATATAATAGGTGTTGAATTTTGGTGTTGCACCATCACGATAACTTGTACAAATTAATCTTTGTAGCATATGAATAATAGCATTGTCGAAAAGCTTACCATATACGATTACGGGATCGTTCTGGCCTATTTACTGGGGCTCTTGTTTATTGGAATAATCTCCTCGAGGAAGAAGACTGAAGGTGTGGATCACTTTTTAGCTTCTAAATCCTTAAAGTGGTATAGCATAGGATTCAACATGTGGGCTACCAATGTTGGGCCGTCCATGTTGCTGGCATTTGCTACAGTGGGCTATACTACAGGAATTGTTGCAGTGAACTTCGATTGGTATGCCTTTGTGTTTTTATTTATGCTGGCCGTAATATTTGCGCCACGCTACCTAGCTACCAAGGTGAAGACTTTGCCGGAGTTTTTAGGCAATCGCTACGGCGGGCAAACCCAAACGATCCTAGCTTGGTATTCGCTGGTGAAAATGCTGATCTCCTGGCTTTCATTAGGACTTTTTGCCGGCGGCTTTT
>DXEZ01000323.1 GCA_019114715.1 Candidatus Sphingobacterium stercoripullorum
CAAAGCCCAACAGCTGCTTATTGATAGAAAAGCGATCGGAATGACTCCAGCGATAAGGGAACTCATCAACAATACGGATAATGAAGCTACAAAAATCCATGGACTTTGGACCCTAGAGGGTTTGAATCAAATCAAGTTCAGTGATGTATCTGCGGTTTTAAAAAGCGACAAAGGATCTTCTTTACTTAAAGCTCACGCCATAACGCTCTTAAGCTCAATACCAAAAGAACTGGGAGTCACCAATTTATGGTCTACATTTCAAAACCTAGCGTCAAATACTGACCTAGCCCCTTATATCGCATTCCAACTTCACTTAATCCAAGACCCCGGCTTACAAGACCAACTCATAGCGCAAATCGTCAATGAACACCCAGAATCTATAGAAATAGCACATGGGATAATTAGCAACTTTTTTTCTAAAGAAAAAGATTTAAAAGTGCGCCTATCCCAATTAAACCTCCCCAATAACGCAGCTATATTAGATGAGCTAGATGCACTACTAATCAGGGTGGAAAATGCAGAAAAACCTTCCAAAGAAAAGACGCTAATAAGAAAGTATGCCCGCGGAGTAAATGTATTTAGGTCTACATGCCAGCCTTGTCATGGAGAAAACGGAGAAGGCATTGAGTTTTTGGCTCCTCCACTCAATAAATCAGAATGGGTTACTGGAGAGAAAGATCTATTGATCGCTATTGTACTGTTTGGAATGACTGGGCCAGTTCACGTGAACGGCCACCTTTATGAAACTCCAGAAGTTTCGGGGGAAATGCCAGGCATCCTTAACAATCCAGATTTAGTAGAATCGGACTTAGCACTACTATTAAGTTACATCAGAAAGAACTGGGACAACAATGCAAGTGAGGTAACCTTAGAGGATATTATAAAGGTAAAACAAAACTTTAAAAACCGTAAAAAGCCTTTCACCGAGGAGGAATTACACCAAATTAAGGAAAAGCTAAAGGAAATTTAGTAAGTGCTTCAAGGCTCTAAAATATAGAGCCTTGAAAGCCAATATTATTTAAACAACTCTTGAAGTATTTCTTTTTGGATACTTTCCCCTTTGTCCTGATTATACCACTTTTGAATCTCTTCAACAATATTATCTTTGGAAACATTCTGCATTTTTAGTTGCTCAAATATTTCGGTCGCTCCTTTCGGCCGCGGGCCCCACACCAACTGATCGTGGCCTACATCGTTTCTAATAATAAGTATAGGAATGGACTTGCTTCCACCAGTTAAATAATCTTCAATTAAATAAGGCTCGCTATCTCTTAATTGAATTTCAAATTCTATAAAAGGGTTATCCTTCACCATTTGATAGATTTGAGGAACAGAGTGCGCTGCATCTCCACACCAAGGCTCGGTAATAACAACCCAATGCTGATAATCCTGAATGGATTGGATTTTACTTTTAGTTTCTTCGCTTGGTTCAAAGCGGCCTAACCACCTTTTAAGCCGTGCAAAGTTAAGCTTCGTATAATTTAAATAATCTTCCTGATTATAAGGGTCAGATTTTTCTGGATCTTCGAGTATCTTCTCAAAGTATCGATAATAATCATCAAATGTCATAAATCACTGTTTAAAATAAACTGCCTAAAATTAACTAATATTTTCATATTCTCCCTTATTCTTTACACAAAGGTAACTGACTACTAAAGTGACATTCTGTCACATCGCTAAATAATTCCCGTTAATAATGCATTGTTCAACTCAAAAATGTCATAAAAAACTCATTGGCATAAGGCTTGATACATAGAAATAAAAGAATTTGTAATTATTAAAAATAAAAATCATAATATGTCTAAGATTATAGGAATTGACTTAGGAACTACAAACTCATGTGTTGCCGTAATGGAAGGTAACGAGCCTGTAGTTATAAACAACAATGAAGGTAAAAGAACCACACCTTCAGTTGTTGCGTTTGTAGACAATGGTGAAAGGTTGGTGGGTGATCCTGCAAAACGTCAAGCGATTACTAACCCTCATAAAACTATATATTCCATTAAAAGGTTTATGGGCCTTAACTATGACGAAGCGAACAAAGAAGTAAACCAAGTCCCTTACAATATTATTAAGGGTGATAACAATACTCCAAGAGTTGAAATAAACGATAGAAAATATACTCCACAAGAGATCTCCGCTATGGTTCTTCAGAAAATGAAGAAAACAGCTGAAGATTTCTTAGGGCAAGAGGTTGCAGAAGCCGTTATTACGGTTCCGGCATACTTTAACGATGCTCAGCGCCAAGCGACAAAAGAAGCTGGAGAAATTGCTGGATTAACAGTAAAGCGTATAATTAACGAGCCTACTGCTGCTGCACTAGCTTACGGACTAGACAAAGCAGATAGAGACATGAAGATTGTCGTCTTCGACTGTGGTGGTGGAACACACGACGTTTCTGTTCTAGAATTAGGGGATGGCGTGTTTGAGGTAAAAGCTACCGATGGAGACACCCATTTAGGTGGTGATGATTTCGATAACGTTATTATTAACTGGTTAGCACAAGAATTCGCTAACGATAATGGAGGCCTGGATCTGAAAAAAGATGCTATGGCTTTACAGAGATTAAAGGAAGCTGCTGAAAAAGCGAAAATTGAACTATCGAGCACAACATCTACAGAAATCAACCTTCCGTATATCACTGCAGACGCTACAGGGCCCAAACACCTTGTTAGAACGTTATCAAGAGCTAAATTCGAATCTCTTGCTGCAGACTTAGTGAAACGCACTATTGATCCTTGTAAATCTGCACTTAAAAATGCGGGGTACAGCACATCAGACATCGATGAAATCATCTTAGTAGGTGGTTCCACAAGGATCCCTGCAGTAGTTGAAGCAGTTAAGGAATTTTTCGGAAAAGAACCTTCCAAAGGTGTTAACCCGGATGAAGTAGTTGCACTAGGTGCATCCATACAAGGGGGGGTTTTAACTGGAGAAGTTAAAGATGTACTTCTATTAGATGTTACTCCACTTTCCTTAGGTATAGAAACCATGGGTGGTGTTATGCACAAGTTGATTGAGGCAAATACAACAATCCCATCGAAAAAATCACAAGTGTTCTCAACAGCAGCTGACAACCAGCCATCCGTAGAGATTCACATTCTGCAAGGTGAAAGACCTATGGCTAATCAAAACAGAACCATCGGTAGATTTCACTTAGACGGAATTCCACCTGCACCAAGAGGTGTTCCTCAAATTGAAGTAACATTCGATATTGATGCAAACGGAATTATCCATGTTTCTGCAAAAGATAAAGCGACTGGAAAAGAGCAAAATATCCGTATAGAAGCTTCTTCAGGCTTATCACAAGAAGAAATTGATAAAATGAAGAGAGAAGCAGAAGCAAACGCGGAAGAGGATTTGAAAATGAAAGAAGAGATCGAAAAGCTAAATGCAGCTGACGCTCTTATATTCTCAACTGAAAAGCAGCTTAAAGAATACGGTGATAAGTTGTCTGACGGAAACAAAACTGCGATCGAAGGTGGGTTAGAAAAACTCAAAAAAGCTCATGCTGATAAAAACTTCGCTGATATTGAGTCCGCTAGTACAGAACTTCAAAATGCATGGAATGCAGCTTCGGAAGAAATGTATAAAGAAACTCAAGGTCAACCAGAAGGACAAGCAGACGCTGGTGGTAACCCAACTGGTGGTAACGAGGGGGGTAGCGACGACGATGATGTTACCGACGTTGAATACGAAGAGGTAAAATAATTGGTGATTCACATCAATTAAAGATAAGTGATAAAACGCTGTAAATATTGTGTTTACAGCGTTTTTTTTATTCTTTTGAAGTTCGAGTTATTTCAATCGTTTTTCGCAATAGATTCTCGATCCAAATTTTGATCCTACCCCAAACTTAAAAAAAGGCGATTGCAAGTGTAATATCTGCAATCGCCTTTTATATACAGTTATAATTGTACCAAGCTGAAAAGCTTAAAAGAGCTTTTTAGGATAAACCTCCTGCTCAATCAACTTACTAATTGAGTCTTGTACAATTTCTTTATCTTCTTTATAAGTTACACCAAACCACTTCGATGCTGTTGGAAGAACCTTAAATTTCGCTTGCTTAGTTTGCACTAAATGATCCGCAACCGATGGAATATAAAACTCAGACTTAGGATCATCCGCATTTTTCTCAACAAATTCATGAAGCATTTTTTCTGCCACGCCAAATACCGCTTCTGAAAAACCCCAAAAGTTCATTGACACCCGACTCATAGGATCCAGCTCCTGAACCGATCCATCTTCCTCGAAAACAATTTTTTTACTCCCATCTTGGTAGTAAATTTTAGTACGTTCTGTTACTGAAAGCATATACCCTAGATCATCTACTTCACACACCCCTCTAGATACGTAACCGTGATCCGAAAGCGTATTTTGAAGCTGATAACCCACAAGTGCCATATGAGAGTCGTTCACTTCGTTTATTAAAAAGTCGGCCATTTTATCAAAGGCATCACGACCGTAGAAATCATCTGCATTAATAACACAAAAAGGTTCGTTGATAAATTTCCTTGCAGATAACACAGCATGTGCAGTTCCCCAAGGCTTAGCGCGTTCTATTTGTTTATCGATTCCAAACTCTGATAAATCATTGGTTTGAAAAGCATATTCTACTTGTACTTTATCTTTTAACTTCTCATCAAAAATACCTTTCATCACCCCTACAAATTCCTCGCGTATAACAAACACGACCTTTCCAAAGCCAGCTCTAATCGCATCATAAATAGAGTAATCTATAATCGTTTCTCCATGTGGTCCAAAAGAATCCACTTGTTTTAATGAACCGTATCTACTAGCCATTCCAGCAGCTAAAATGATTAAAGTTGGTTTTTTCTTTTCTGTCATAATATTAATAAAATTGAATATATATCGTTATTGTATTTTTACAAAATACAGGAAAGTCCCTATATTTTAAAATTATTTCTTTTTAAAGAATGAGGTGAGAATCTGATTTGCAATTCTCCCTAATATCTTTACGCTTTCTCGTGCAGCCGTAGTTTTTGCAGTTTCTAAAGGAGTTTGACGTGCACTTCTACGTCTAGTATTTGCAGGCTTGTTGTTTTTAGCCCGTGCTTCAGCGGCTTCAAATTGTGCAATTTTCTGATCAACAATTGCACCTGCTCCATTGATTTCCTGCTTGTGCTGGTATTTATCATAAAACTTCGAGCCCCGAATAATGTCCTCACATTTACTCAGGTTCGCTGGCCCCATGATAGCCCTAGCCGGCACTAAGTGAGTAGACACAACCTCAGTAGGAATACCTTTTTCATTCAATACGGTAATTAAAGCTTGTCCAGTACCTAATGAAGTAAGCTCTTGGTCGACTTGATAAAAATCTGAAACAGGATAAGTTTTAACTGTCTTTTTTAAATTATCAGCATCTTTAGGAGTAAAAGCCCTTAATGCGTGCTGAACCCTACTTCCTAACTGACCCAATACAGATTCGGGAATATCTGTTGGCGCCTGCGTACAAAAGAATACCCCCACTCCTTTGGAGCGGATCAATCGTACAATTTGCTCGATCTGCGCGAGTAGATTTTTCGACGCTTTATTGAACAACAAATGTGCCTCGTCAAAGAAAAACACCAACTTAGGCTTATCTAAATCTCCTACTTCTGGCAACTCTTTGAAAAGTCTCGCTAATAGGCTAAGCAAAAAAGTAGAAAAAACAATAGGTTTATCCTGCATATCGGAAATATTTAGCAGCGAGATAACTCCTTTGCCATCTTTTAGCTGAATCAAATCCATGACATCGAATGAAACCTCTCCAAAGATATCCCCCAAACCTTGCTGTTCAACTGCCACTATCTTCCTTAAAATCGCTCCCGAGCTAGCCGAACTAATTGTCCCATAGTCTCCTTTAATTTCTGCAGCTCCCGGACCTTGAGATAGATAACCAAGCAGTTTCTTTAGGTCTTCAAGTGTAACAAGAGGCATCCGGTGATCATCCGAATATTTAAATAGAACGCTTAAAATACCCGATTGAGTTTCGTTAAGATCTAAAATTCTAGCCAGCAAGACAGGTCCAAAATCATCTACATTCAAGCGCATGGGCACTCCATTTTTGCCGCTTAAAGAAAACAATTCTATAGGAAACCCTTGCGGTTTAAATTCAATACCTACAGCTTCTGCGCGTTCTAAAAGTTTATCATTAACGGGACCAGGCGTTGCCAGTCCTGAAACGTCACCTTTAACATCAAGCATAAAAACTGGAACGCCTTTATCTGATAGCTGCTCTGAAATTAGTTGTAAAGTCCGAGTTTTTCCTGTACCCGTAGCACCAGCAATCAAACCGTGTCGGTTCATACTAGCTAATGGCAACTTTACCGCAGCCTCTTTGATGATTTGCTGATTTAAAATACCTGCTCCTAAATGGATAAAATCTCCTTTTGGGCTGTATGAAGATGAAACTCGTTCAATAAAGCTTTCTACCATAGCTGTTAGTTAACAAATTCTTTGCCTAAATACTTAAAACTAAGCTAAAACTACAATTTTAAGAAAAACACAGCAAACAAAGGCCTTAATTGGTTTTAAATATTCCATAATTTACTGTTTTTCATTAAAAAACAAAATTTTAATAATTCAAAAAACACCATTTATTGAGAATTTAAGTGGAAATTATTGTAATTTGCCTAAATTTTAAATGATATCCTATGGACCAAAAAGAACTTAAAAAAGGATTACAGAACATCCTAGACGGCAACAAAGAATGGATGGACTTAGTTAAAAATGATACTACCGGTAGATTCGAGCAACTAGCACATGGTCAACACCCGGAGATTCTTTGGATTGGCTGTGCAGACAGCCGCGTTCCTGCGAATGAACTTACAGGAAGGAGACCTGGAGAAGTTTTCGTCCACCGAAATATAGCTAACATGTGTATTCACGCCGACATGAATATGTTAAGCGTCCTGGACTATGCTGTCACTGTCCTACAGGTCAAACACATAATCGTTGCTGGCCATTATGGATGTGGTGGAGTAACCGCAGCTTTAAGCCGTGAACAATTCGGTATTATCGACAATTGGTTGTGTCACATTAAAGATGTTTACCGCTTGCACGCTCAGGAGCTAAACAGCATCAAAGACGAGAAAGAAAAGATAAACCGATTGGTCGAGCTCAACGTCAAAGAACAGGTTTTAAACCTCTGTAGCACATCAATTGTCCAAAATGCATGGCAGGTCCGTAAAAATTTAGCAATACATGGGATGGTGATCGATATTACGACAGGAGAACTCATAGATTTAAACACAACTTATACCAGTAAAGACGGTTTAATTAAAGGTAAATCTGAACAGATTCTATCATTCAGATAACCTTATCATTATTGTACTATTTGCCCATGGTGATCCACAGCAACTGAAAAAGGTTTAAAATAAAGCTGGGTCACTACGGCAAATTCGTACCGATTAACTGAACCTTCTGGATTAAATTCCCCTTCAAAACCGAATTTACTGGACCAACTATCTTCAATTTCTTGATGAATCTCCTTTCCTTTAAAGCTAATAAACTTAATTAAAGACAGGAAGTTTTCCCAGGTTAATTCTGATGGAATTTCCTTATGTGTTTCAAACCAAATTCTACTCCTGGGTGAAAAACTCTTGAAAACATCCTCAACTTCCTCGACCAAAACTAATCTTTCATGATCCAATATATACCTATTGTCAACTACCTTCCCTTGAAATACACCAGCTAAGGAGAAATACTGCAATGAAGTAAAAAGCTTGTTTTCGCTGGCTATGTCCTCGAAAGGAGAAAGCCTTGTCTTATAAAGAATTAACTCCTCTTGTAATTTTCTTAATTTAATATCCTCAGACTTAGCCTTAAAAAACGCACAGTAAGCTGCGGTAGCACCAACTGTTTGACCGTATGCAAAACGAAAGGGCAATTCAGAAAAGTCAATTCTATCTTGCATATACAAACCTGGAAATCCAATAACGCGGTCATCGATTTGAGAAAGTAGATCTTTAAAAACAACAACTTGATGTTTTTGGTTGAATTCGCCATTAATAACTATTGTCCGAAGCTCCTGTAAAGACAAATCGCTGGGTGCTTTGAAAATTCTGCTAGCATCTATATCTTTTGCGTCCTTATTGAAAAACCGGTTGACTGATTGATCAAAAGAAGCGTCCACTAAGGATCTAACCGTATAGGATTTGTTATTCGATATTTGTACACGTAAGCCTTTGCGAGCGACCTTTACCTCTGCAAGCTCAAGACCTGTAATTAGCTCTAAATTCTCCTCATTGCGTACCACCTCTTCCATCGCATTAATCAGCAACCGAACATTAAGCCTACTTTTTATTTGTTGCGCTGTAGAATCACTCCTTACTTCTGATCCAGCAATAGCCATCAATAAGTCCATCCACACTCCACCATCTAAAGAATAACTCGCTTCCAATTGGGCTATTGCTTTACCCTGAAGTTCCGGCATAAAATCATTCCCCGGGCTTACCCATAAAGTAGGAACATTGGACCGAGCGCTTTGAACAGCACTTGCGAATGCTTCTATAGTACTCCCCCAAACAATAACCTGAGGTTTTTTCATAGATTGCGCATGCAAAACAAATGGCAGTAATAATAGAGCTATTAGTGCACTTAAAATTGGAGCATTAATCTTCATAAACTTATATTTATCCGAATATCTTAAGAGTAATTTGAATTACAAATATAATGAACACTTTAATTTATCTTACATCGCTTTTAATCCCGCTAGATTGATTAACTTTGTTTTATGAACAAGGATAAGGCTAAAGAAGAAAAGTCATTGAACTTTATCGAAGAAATTATAGAAGAAGATCTTCGAACCAGTAAGCATGGCGGTAGAGTTTTAACGAGATTCCCGCCCGAACCAAACGGTTATTTGCACATAGGCCACGCTAAGTCTATATGCCTAAACTTTGGCATAGCCCAGAAATACGGAGGCAAAACCAACTTAAGATTTGACGATACAAACCCTTTAACAGAGGATACAGAATACGTCGATAGCATTAAAGAAGATATTAAGTGGTTGGGTTTTCAATGGGATAAAGAGCTTTATACCTCAGACTATTTTGAAACCCTGTACCAATACGCGGTGAAATTAATTAACGACGGACTAGCTTACGTAGATTCAAGTTCATCCGAAGAAATTGCAAAAGCAAAAGGCACTCCTACAGAACCAGGCTATCCCACACCTGATAGAAATAGATCGGTAGAAGAGAACCTGAAGTTATTTGAAGAGATGCGCGCTGGAAAATACGCAGATGGTGAACTGGTGCTAAGAGCAAAAATTGACTTAGCAAACCCTAACATGCATTTGCGTGATCCGATTATTTACCGTATAAAACACGCCAATCACCATAGAACGGATGATAAGTGGTGCATTTATCCCATGTATGATTTCGCACACGGTCAAAGCGATTCGATTGAAGAAATAACACATTCTTTGTGCACTCTTGAATTTGTCCCACACAGACCGCTATACGATTGGTTAATAGAGAAACTAGAAATATTCCCTTCTCATCAGTATGAATTCGCGCGCCTTAACTTAAGCTACACAGTGATGAGTAAGCGCAGGTTAGTTCAATTAGTAAATGAGCACCATGTAGATAGCTGGAACGACCCACGGATGCCAACAATATCGGGCTTACGCCGCAGAGGCTATACTCCAGAAAGTATAAGAGAGTTTTGCAGTCGCATTGGAGTCGCTAAACGAGAAAATATCATTGATGTTAGCCTTTTAGAGTTCTGTGCTAGAGAAGACTTGAATAAAACAGCTTGGAGAAGAATGGCCGTTTTAGACCCGGTTAAATTAATAATCACCAATTACCCAGAAGGGGAAAGTGAGATTTTAGCAGGAGAAAACAACCCTGAGGTTGAAGGTGGAGACGGAAGTAGAGAGATTCCTTTTTCTAGAGAGCTATGGATTGAACGAGAAGACTTTATGGTAGACCCTCCGAAAAAATATTTCAGATTGGCACCAGGAAGAAAAGTTCGATTAAAGCATGCTTATATCATCGAGTGTACAGATTACAAAACCGATGATAAAGGAAATATAACTGAAATCCATGCAGAATACTTCCCTAACACAAAATCTGGTGAAGACAACTCCGGCATAAAAGCCAAAGGAACCATGCACTGGGTATCTGTGCCTCATGCAAAAGAGGTAGAAGTACGGTTGTATGACAGGCTATTCATGGAAGAAGACCCTATGGTTCACGAGGATTTCAAGCAAGCTATTAACCCTAACAGCTTACACATCATTCCAAAAGCATATGCTGAACCAGATCTCGAGAATGCAGAAATGGGCAAAGGTTATCAATTCATGAGAATTGGCTACTTCACACTAGACAGTAAATACTCAAGCAAGGATAACATCGTATTCAACCGAACGGTTACTTTAAGAGATACATGGTCTAAAGGAAAAAACAATTAAAGATAAGCTGGATCAATAAGCATCCAACTTTATTTACACTTTATAGTTCCATTGTTAAGGCAATGGAACTTTTTATTTCAGAAGGGATCCACGAGCTAGCGAAAGATATAACAACAAAAAAGCCTGGTATATACCAAGCTTAAATACTAGTTATTTCTACAGCAGTTTAAAACAGTTGAGATGCAATCTTTCGGGTAGGTTCTGGGTTACTCATTGTATAAAAGTGTAACACAGGAACACCAAAATCCATCAATTCTTTACATTGCTGAACCAACCATTCTACACCGAGCTCTCTAACTTGATCATTATTCTTACATAATTCCACTTCTGAGCTAAGCTCCTCAGGTATATCTAAATGAAAAATTCTAGGTAGAGTAATGAGTTGACGTTTCGTCGTTAATGGTTTAAGCCCTGGTATTATGGGAACCGTTATCCCATGGTCTCTACATTTTTCTACAAACTCAAAATACTTCTTATTATTAAAAAACATCTGAGTTACAATAAACTCAGCGCCCATCTCTACTTTCATTTTTAAATATTTGAAGTCCGTATTAAAATTCGGAGCCTCAAAATGCTTCTCAGGATAACCAGCCACACCAATGCAAAAATCTGTTTTATGTGCCGCTACTTCTTCATACAAATATGCGCCCTCATTCATGCTCTTGACTTGCCCCAACAAATCAGAAGCATAGGCATGACCTCCTGGAGTAGGAATAAAATGGCTGTCCCCTTTTCGAGCATCCCCTCGTAAAACTAACACATTATCTATTCCTAAGAAATTTAAATCAATCAATGCATTTTCGGTTTCTTCTTTTGTAAACCCACCGCAAATCAAATGGGGAACCGCATCCACTTTATATTTATTCATGATTGCTGCACAAATAGCCACAGTCCCAGGCCTTCTTCTATACGCAACTTTCTCTAATAAACCATTTGCTCTCTCTTTATAGATGTAATCTTCTCTATGGTAGGTAACATCTATAAATGGAGGATTAAACTCCATAAGAGGATCAATCGCTTGAAAAATAGTTTCGATTCCTTGCCCTTTAGAAGGTGGAAGAAGCTCAAAGGAAAATAAAGTCTTCCCTTTTGCATTTTGGATATGATCAACGATTTTCATTTTCTTAAAATAATTAGAGTTTTATTGTCGAGTTCTAATATTCTTATCACTTTTACAAGATCAAAGTCGGCAAATATGCTCAAAAGAACAACAAATTCAAAATTTACACCTAACTCTCAAGCTGATTTAGGGGGTTTCTCGGTATATCTCTAGTAATCCGTCGGGAAGATTCAACACGATTTCCTCCTCTGATTCTCGTATTTCTTCAATAAAATCTTCATTTAGCGGACACATCCATGTCAGCTCGTCCGCCTTGACGGTCGCCACGTACTGCTGGGGAAGTTCTTCAACTTCGATAATTTCACCTAGCTTATCATTATTATGAAAATCTATGACTTGAAAACCTACTAGGTCTTCAAAATAAAACTCGTCATCCTCCCGAACTGGCAGTTCTTCTTTATTGATAAATACTTTTTTTCCAACAAGGCCCTCAGCATCTTTTATATGCTTTACATCTTCAAAAAAAACAAAAGCTGTACGGTTTGCCATAACTTTTATTTTCCGAACTTTAAACGGCACTGGACTTCCGGGCATTTCAACCCATATGAAATCATAGGCTATATCCTGATATTCGGGATGGTCGAAATAAATTTGAACTTCACCTTTAAGCCCGCGTGTACGGGAAATCTGTCCAACAATAATTTTCTCTTGAGTTTCCATTTCTATTCAATTAGCTCTTACTTATATGTAGCAATTCCCTCTTAAAAAAACAACATGAAAGCGTACTCCAGCTCTACATTCAGCAAAACGCGAATTCAAGACAAACATCTTCCCAAAGGAAATTCATCTAGAGGTTTGTACTACTTCTTCAATCAAGTAATTAATTAAAAAAGGCCACCAATTTCGGCAGCCTTTAATAAATAATAAGTGTTTTTTAAAACTCTTACTCAGCAGACTCTTCGTTTGTGTTCTCTGCCTGCTCTTCAGCTGGAGCTTCCTCTGCTGGCGCTTCTTCGTCAGCTTCTGGAGCTTCTTCAGCTGGAGGAGTGTTTTTAGCAGCAATTGCTTCTGCTCTCTTCTGATTCACTTTTACTTCCTCAGCTAAAGCAGCTTTTTTCTTTTCGCTTTGAGCGTCAGCTAAAGATTGTTTCTTAGCATCCACACGACCGGATTTTTCTTCTAGCCATTTTTCAAAGCGTGATTCAGCTTCCGCCTCATCAAAAGCACCTTTAGCAACACCACCTAATAGGTGTTTCTTATAAAGCACTCCTTCTTGAGAAAGGATAATCCTTACTGTATCGGTAGGTTGTGCTCCCTTTTGAACCCAGTTTAATGCTTTTTCAAAGTCAAGCTCAACTGTAGTAGGGTCCGTGTTTGGGTTATAAGAACCAATTCTTTCAATAAAGCGCCCATCACGTGGAGCTCTAGAATCAGCTATTACAATGTGGTAAAAAGGTTTTCCTTTTTTACCTTTTCTTTGCAATCTAATTTTCGTTGCCATTTCAAAATGATTTTATGTATTCAACATATCCCCCGTGCACCACGCAAGAGGGGCAGCAAATTTAGTTATAATTTTGGAAAAACAAAAGGTATTATTAATTTAATTAGCTGATAACCAACTCTAGAACAGCTGAGGAGATTTTATACGAGAAATATCATCAATATTCATGCAAACACGGCAAGAAATTAAGGCAAAGCCCGACGAAAGCGCAAATCCAGCCCGATTAACAAACTAACCCTCAAACCAATACCCTATCTAACGACATCCGATTAGCTGTTAATTTGTGTTAAACACAGCTCTGAATTGTAAAAAGCTGATTAGTTTTGTAGTACAATGAAAAAAAGAAGCATTACCTTAATAATCTGGTTGATGTCTATCGCTCTGTTAGGAGTTATGGCGATGCAATATTATTTTATCCATCAGACCTATCATCAAAAGTCCTTACTTTTTGATGAGTCTGTCAATGCTTCACTTTCTGCTGTAGCGGGGAGGTTGGAACGTCGTGAAGTATTGAAATACGCCGAATTACAACAGGAAGCTAGCCTGATCAAACATCAGATAGAACAGGAGAAACAAAAAAATCTTTCTGAGCAACTGCGTATGCAAAGGCAAATAGAGGAATACCGTATGCTTCAATACGAACATGAACAAGAGTTTAAAAAAGCAGAAAATCAGCTCAAAGAAATCTACCCCAACAGCACGAGAATTAACAACTCTTTTTATGAAACTTATATTGGCCAGCCCCGATTCAGAAATTTAGTTGGAGCAAAAATCATAGAATCCATGCGTGAAGATGGATTAATTGAAAACTACGTGGAAATCTATGCCAAAGAGGAAGTGACCAGAATGGAGTCAAAAGACGACAGTGTCCGGTACGTAATTGTACACCTAGACCCTATATTCAAACAACCTAGCACTTACTCTATAGAAACATTAAGCCCAGAGCGAGACGCCGAACTGGATCAAAAAATTGAAGAGCTAGAAGCGCAACTCAAACGCAATATGGCGAAAAACGTCATTGAGCATATCGGAAGTATAGGCGGAAAAAGAACGGATCTGATGGAGGATATGGCACTTACTTTTGAACTCTCAAAACGTCCACTTCGCGACCGCGTTGATGTTGATTACCTAGAAAAGGAAATTATCGATGAGCTTTCAAGAAGAAATATACAAGCTCCCTTTAACCTAGAGGTTCGTAGCCCCAACAAAGTCATTTATACCATCAGTACAAAGCCACAAGCTAACAAAAACAGTAAGATACACACCTATACAACAGAGCTTTTCCAAGGTGATTTAGGTAGCGCACCAGGCATGCTTACCATACATTTCCCGAATAAACGTATGATAATTGCAGATAACATGAGCTATCTATTCCTCCCTATGGCAGCTCTCCTAATATTATTAATTGGATCGTACGCATACACACTTTCTATCATTTTTAAGCAAAAGAAAATCTCAGAAATGAAGACCGATTTCATCAATAACATGACGCACGAATTCAAAACTCCAGTTGCAACAATTATGATTGCCAGCGAGTCGTTAAAAGATGAAGAGATAGCACAAGATAAAAATAGGGTGGAACGATTAGCAAATATCATTTACGATGAGAACGTCCGTTTAGGAAACCATATTGAGAGGGTATTGAATATTGCCAAATTGGAAAAGCAAAATTTAAAAATCAACAAAGAACCCATTGAAATCAATGCTCTTGTAAAAGGAGTACTAGAAAGCATGCAACTCCAGTTACAAAAAGCCGATGGCCAGTTTCACTTAGCATTAAACGCTACCAAGGATACGATTATTGGAGATGAATTACATCTTTCAAATGTTTTATTTAATTTAGTAGACAACGCCATTAAATACAGTAGCAAAACTCCAGACATCACAGTAAGCACGAATAACCAGAAAAATGGGATTCATATTATGGTAAGAGATAAAGGCATAGGAATGTCTAAAGATCAAAGCGAGAGGATTTTCGATCAATTTTACCGAATTCCTACTGGAAACATTCACAATGTAAAAGGATTTGGTTTGGGTTTAAGCTATGTTCAAGACATTATAAAACAGCTAAATGGAACCATCCACGTGAAGAGCGAAAAAAATAAGGGTACGCAGTTTGATATATGGCTCCCTCAAAAGAATTGATTACTTGAACTAAAACAGCCACCGAGCAGTCACCTGCAAAACCCTCTTGCTTTTTTAATGAAGAATTCTGAATACAAAGGATAAGTTGCTTATATTTAGAACTAACATCGGAAAGTGGAAACTCGGAAAGTGGAATTTAGTTCCCAGAATGTGTAGTGTTACCGCTTTTTATAAAGTCAAATCGAGGGTGTTTAATGAACGGAGTGAAAACTCGTAAGAATTAAGATCTCAGAAATATGAAAAAAAATCAAAAAATATTACTAGCAGAAGACGATCCAAATCTTGGCGAACTACTCAAAGACTATCTAGAACTTAAAGGAAAGTTCGAGGTAACGCTATGCCCAGATGGACTTGAAGCGCTAGACGCATTTCGTAAGTCAACTTACGACTTATGCATACTGGATGTTATGATGCCTAAAAAAGATGGCTTCTCACTAGGTAAAGATATCCGGAAAATAGACAACACTATTCCCATAATTTATGCTACAGCAAAAGGGATGATGGAAGATAAAACCCAAGCCTTTGAGCTAGGCGGTGATGATTATATTACCAAGCCATTTCGAGTTGAAGAGCTACTACTACGAATAAATGCCTTATTAAAACGAACTTCAAAAGATAGAGAAGAAGAAAGTATCGATAAATTTGAAATAGGAGAATACTTTTTTGATTACACGGGGCAAACGCTGACTTTAAAAGGTCAAACACAAAAGCTATCTACCAAGGAAGCAGAGTTACTGAGGCTGCTATGTTTGAAGAAAAATGATGTATTGACCCGTGAAGAAGCCTTGGTAAAAATATGGCACGACGACAATTATTTTACGGGTAGAAGTATGGATGTTTTCCTGAGTAAACTAAGAAAGTATTTGAAAGGGGATTCCAATGTAGAAATTGTTAACGTCCATGGAAAAGGATATAAACTTTTAGTACCATAAAGAATGAAAAAACACTTTGAGCTCAACAATTCCATAAAAATCCCATCCATAGGATTTGGAACCTGGTTAATAGAAGATGGGGCGCCCTGTTATAACGCAGTAAAAACAGCCTTAAATGCAGGTTATACACATATAGATACAGCAGCAACCTATAAGAACGAAGCTTCAGTTGGAAAAGCGATTAAGGAGGTTGCAAAGAGAGAAGATATCTTCCTAACGACGAAAGTTTGGAATACCGATAGAGGATACAATCAAACTCTAGAAGCTTTTAACCATTCTCTTAAGCTGCTTCAAACTGACTATGTAGACCTTTATCTGATTCATTGGCCAGCGAACCAAAGCCAGTTCGATAATTGGGCAGAAATCAATAGCGATACTTGGAGAGCTCTTGAGACTCTTTATGAGCAAGGTAAAGCTAAAGCAATTGGTGTAAGCAATTTTTTAACGCCACATTTAGAAGCCCTATGGAAAGACGCTAAAGTCAAGCCCATGGTCAATCAAATCGAATTCCACCCGGGCTATACACAAGAGGAAACCGTTAAATGGTGTAAAGATCATAACGTTTTAGTCCAAGCTTGGTCGCCGCTAGGTTCAGGGCGAATATTAGAGGATCCGCAGGTTATAGAAATCGCAAACAAATACAACATCAGTGTAGGCCAAGTGTGTATACTGTTCGCCTTGCAGCAAGATGTTCTACCTCTTCCTAAATCTACGAACCCAGAGCGCATTGCTTTAAACTTGGAGGTGGGTGATGTTCAATTAACAAAACAAGAGATCGAGCTATTAAAAAACATTCAAACTACTGGATTTTCTGGATTAAATCCTAGCGAAGTAGAATTCTAACTGCATTAAATATAGAAGACTTAAACTTTAGGTTTAGCCTTAGCCATTGGTGGCTCGCAAGAAAAAAAGAAGCTAAGTCATTTAAAAGAGATGTATCCAACTAATATAAAAGAAGGAGCATCTCTTTTTGGGTTTCAAAATCAATCCACGGATTTAGAAGGGAGAATATTCTCATAAAGAATAGAAGACCGTATTAACAGAAAGTTCAACTTACCTACAATACCTCCATTTTTGCAACTTTCATTTAAGAGTTTTATCCAAAAGATAGCACCATAAAAAGTCGGGATAAAAGAAAAAGGAGGGGCCTTGGACGAGGATCAATTAATCACTATCTTACGGTTTTAAAGGAAGTTACCCTAAGGATTAACTTAGGAAGTTTTGGAGATTCGGGAAATTTTATTCATATTTGCGGTTGCTTATAGAGAAAGGTGGAGGGAATAGACCCTGTGATGCCTTAGCAACCTAACTCACGTCAAGGTGCTACATTCTACTCAATCGATGAGACAGATAAGCTGGTGATCTAAACCGCACCACCTTTCAAAAATAAGCTTCAGGGAGTCAACCACTTTTTGGTTGAATAATTAACAGATTTGTATATAATTTATTTTACAAAATCAATATGCTTTTAACAAACAATTTAGGGTATCCTCGAGTAGGTGCCAATCGTGAACTCAAAAAAGCTTCAGAGGCTTACTGGGGAAAGAGAATATCCCAAGAAGAGCTACTAAAAGCTGGTAAAGAAATCCGTGAAGAAAACTGGAAAACACAAGTTGAAAAAGGAATTAAATTGATTCCTTCAAATGATTTTTCATTTTACGATCAGGTATTAGATACGACTTTAACTGTAGGCGCTATACCAGAGAGATACGAAGATCTTGTTAATGACCAAGATAGCGGATATCAGTTGGATTTATATTTTGCCATGGCCCGTGGACACCAAACCGATAAGGTAGATGTTACTGCCATGGAAATGACAAAATGGTTCGATACCAATTACCACTATTTAGTTCCAGAATTTGTTAAAAGTCAAAAATTCAAACTGAATTCAGAAAAAGCTGTAAACGAATACAAAGAAGCGAAATCATTAGGTATTGAAACCAAGCCTGTTCTTTTAGGCCCAATTACATACCTACTTCTTGGAAAAGAAAAAGAGGAAAACTTCCACAGAATCGATCTTCTAGATGAGCTTCTACCTGTTTACGAAGAGCTTATCGGGAAATTAGCAAGTGCCGGAGCTCAATGGATTCAAATAGATGAACCCTTCTTATCACTAGACTTAGAGCCAGAAGTTGCTACGAAATACCAATCTACATTTGCACGCTTGAAAAAAGCAGCAGGTGACACTAAGATTCTTGTTACTACGTACTTTGAAGCGCTATTAGAAAACACAAAAATCGCAGTAGAATTAGATATAGATGCATTGCATATAGATTTAGTTCGCGCTCCTAAGCAACTTGAAGAAGTGCTTGATGCTCTTCCAGAAAACATCGCTTTATCTTTAGGAGTAGTCGACGGAAGAAACATTTGGAAAAATGATTACGAGGCATCTTTAAAGTTAATTAAAAAAGCGATCGAAAAGCTTGGAGAAGATAGAGTGTGGATAGCACCATCGTGCTCCCTATTACATGTTCCATACGACTTAGACCTAGAAACCAATGAAAAAACGCTTCCTGCAGAAGTGAAAAACTGGTTAGCCTTTGCTAAGCAAAAGCTAGTTGAAGTCAATGACCTAGCAGCATTAGCAATCAACTTAGAAGATGAAAAAGCTAAGGATAACTATCAAGCGAACTTAAATGCGCTAGAAAGCAGAAGAACATCTAGCTTAATTCATAGACCAGAAGTTAAGAGTCGTGTTCATGCAATTACAGATGAAGATGCTAAACGTAGCACACCATTCAAAGAGCGTAAAAAAATCCAACAAGATAAATTCAATCTCCCTGCTTTACCAACCACTACCATTGGTTCTTTCCCACAAACGAAAGAAGTTAGAAAGTGGAGATCGGATTTGAAGAAAGGTTTAATCAGCCAAGAGCAATACGACGAGGCTATTGAACTTGAAACAAAGAAACTCATCAAGCTTCAAGAAGAGCTAGATATAGATGTGTTGGTACACGGAGAGTTTGAAAGAAACGACATGGTCGAGTATTTCGGAGAGCAGTTAGAAGGCTACGCCTTTACACAAAAAGGATGGGTTCAATCATACGGTTCAAGATGTGTGAAGCCACCTGTTTTATACGGAGATATATACCGTCCAGAGGACATGACTGTAAGGTGGTCTAAATTCGCTCAGTCGTTAACTGATAGGCCTGTAAAAGGTATGTTAACCGGTCCAGTAACAATTCTTCAGTGGTCATTTGTAAGAAACGATCAACCTGATGAATTGACTACTTACCAACTTGCTCTTGCAATTTTGGATGAAGTACAAGCGCTAGAAAAAGCGGGTATTAAAATCATTCAAATTGACGAGCCTGCAATACGTGAAGGACTACCTCTTCGCAAAGCGGATCAAAAAGAATACTTACAGTGGGCTGTAAGAGCATTTAGAGTTTCTTCTTCAAATGTTGAAGACGATACACAGATCCATACACACATGTGCTACTCTGAGTTTAACGAGGTGATTAAAGACATAGCAGACATGGATGCTGACGTAATTACCATTGAAACTTCACGTTCTCAAATGGAGCTGTTGAATGCTTTCGGAGAATTCAAATATCCAAATGATATTGGACCTGGAGTTTATGACATTCACTCACCAAGGGTTCCTAACATTGAGGAGATGGTAGAGTTACTTAGAAAAGCCAAGGATGTTGTCCCAGTTCAACAATTATGGTCTAACCCAGACTGTGGTTTGAAAACAAGAGGTTGGGAAGAAACTACCGCAGCTCTAAAGAATATGGTTGAAGCAACTAAAATATTTAGAGAAGAAATAAAATAACAATGAGCTATTTTATATAGCCACCAAAAGTCACCTAATGAATAGGTGACTTTTTTTACGCCTCATAAACCACCTTTACACTAATTATAAGGCATAAAAAAAGGTAGAAAACTCCACCTGTCTAAATTTTAAACACCTGAAATACGTCTCAAAAAGCCACGTATAAAAACTAGCTATTCAGCTCGCTGTCATATTTCACCATTTTCTATATAATTTTTGATAGGCATTGCGCAAACAACACAAGAGATTACCCTTCCCGTTTAAGCAAGTACAGCTTCTGATTCTTGTCTAGAGAAGCTCTCCTCTAACTCATCAAGAATGCTCAATATCTCTGGAATATCAACCGCTTTTACCAGCCGCATACGGTATTCTTTAAAGTGAGGAATTCCTTTAAAGTAATTGGCGTAATGCCTACGCATTTCAAACACACCCGTTCTCTCCCCCTTCCATTCAATGGATTTCTCGAAATGGGTCCGGCATACTTGAACTCTTTCTGTAAGTGTTGGAGGCGGCAAGTATTCTCCCGTTTTAAAGTAGTGTTTGACTTCTCTAAAGATCCAAGGATTTCCTATAGCCCCTCGCCCAATCATAATTCCATCTACCTCATATTCTAATCTCCAAGCTGCAGCCTTTTCCACAGAGTCAACATCACCATTTCCAAAAATAGGTATCTGAATCCTCGGGTTCCTTTTCACTTTTTTGATCAGCGTCCAATCCGCTTGACCTTTATACATTTGGGAACGTGTTCTGCCGTGTATGGATAAAGCCTTGATCCCTACATCCTGAAGACGCTCAGCCACCTCGTATACATTTTTTGTGTTATCATCCCAGCCCAGACGTGTTTTTACAGTCACAGGCAGATTAGTAGATTCAACCACCGCTTTAGTCATGGCCACCATCCGATCGATGTCCTGAAGCAAGCTAGCGCCCGCTCCCCGGCATGCCACATTTTTCACTGGGCAACCGTAATTTATATCAATTAAATCCGGTCCTGCCAAGGTAGATATTTCAGTGGCTTGTTTCATGCTGTCAATGTCCGAACCGAAGATCTGAATACCTATGGGCCTTTCGTACTCAAAAATATCCAACTTCTGGGTCGACTTTGCAGCATTCCGAATTAGTCCTTCCGAGGAAACAAACTCGGTATACATCATATCTACACCTTGTTGTTTACACACAAAACGAAATGGGGGATCGCTAACATCCTCCATAGGTGCTAAAAGCAAAGGGAACTCCCCTAAATCGATAGAATTTCCAATTTTCACGGACATAACGGCACAAAAATACGCATTTTTTATTTAGCACAAGCAAACTCGATATACTCGTTTAATTTATATGCTTCACAAACTCCTTGATTGCCAGCGATGGATCATCTTGTGACATGAAATTTTCCCCAATCAAAAAGCCTTGAAAACCTGC
>DXEZ01000324.1 GCA_019114715.1 Candidatus Sphingobacterium stercoripullorum
CGCCACCTGTGGCGCATAAATCAAAATCGCGGAGTTATCATTTTATAGTCTTGACCTTATAGGAACAACGCGCCTTGCCCTTCAACATGGCCCCCAGCTTTCCTTTAATCATCTGTTTGCGTAATGCAGACAAATGATCAATGAACATTTTTCCGTCCAAATGATCAAATTCATGCTGCATGACCCTTGCCAAATAGCCTTCCACCCACTCGTCATGTTCTTTCAGCTCCTCATCCAAATAAGTCACATGAATACGGTCCGGACGTTTCACCGTTTCATGGATACCTGGCAAACTCAAACAACCTTCTTCCATGCTGACTTCTTCTCCACCCACTTCTAAAATATGAGGATTTATATAAGCCCGACGGAAATCCTTAAATTCGGGCAATTCATCAGACATCACATCCAGATCAATAGTTACGACACGAATAGGCAAACCAATTTGCGGAGCAGCCAGACCCACACCATCTGCACGATTCATGGTTTCAAACATATTTGCTATCAACTCTTTCAAATTAGGGTAATCCGGGGTAATATCCTCTGCTTCTTTACGCAACACCGGTTGTCCATACACATAAATAGGTAATATCATTTTTCTTAATCTGTTTTTATTTATTAAATATATTTCTTCGACTCCAAATAGGACTGTAAGATTATCGTAGCACTGATTTCATCAACTAAAGCTTTATTCTGCCTATCTTTTTTCTTCAAACCTCCATCCAACATGGCTTGGTGGGCCAATACGGACGTAAATCGCTCGTCAACAAACTCTATCGGTATATCCGGTAATTTTTTCCTTAGTTGATTGACAAAAGGGACAATATTACGCATATTTTCCGACTCTTGATTATTCATTTGCTTGGGATGCCCTACAATGATGCGTTCCACAGGCTCTTTTTCCACATATTTCAGAATAAAGTCCAGTAGTTGGTGTGTAGGGACAGTCGTTAACCCGTTTGCAATAATTTGCAAAACATCCGTCACAGCCACACCTGTGCGCTTTTTACCGTAATCTATCGCTAATATTCTACTCATATAGTTTGCAAAAATACAAATTTATTCCATACCTATTTTATATATAAAGATTAAAATATGCTTTTTCAACTGTTTTTTCAAAAGAAACGATTCATTTCGTTTAATTTTATTTGCTATTTAAAAAATAGTACTTATTTTTGCACCGAATATGTGGCTTAACGTAAGGGTCGCATAATGTTAAATTGAAACAAGTATTTGTTATAAAATGAAAAATAAGAGCTCTTCAAAAGGAGTTTTATATAGATGTTTGTTGTATTGTATAGCTATATTGTTGCTTGTTATGATTCCATTAAAAAGTTTCAGTCAATCAACAGGAGAATTAACAACAGATAGTCTTGTAAAAATGGGATTTGAAAATGTAAGATGGACAGATACTCCTGAAGAAAGAGTTTATGTGGTTGAAAACAGTGCTTACAAAATTCAAGCGTTGGGTATTAGAAAGGCTGTAGATATCATACAGTCAATGGGATTACCCAAGGATAAATCTTGTAAGTTGATTGTTACCAACTATAATATACCTCAGGTCTCACTGACCTATCAGCCTCTTGCCGGTGACACAACAGTGGTAAATGGTGAAGATTGGAAAGTCAGTTATGATATAGGTGACAGTTGGGACAAGGTGAAGAAAGAAAAGAAAAAGAACAGTTCGCTGTTTAAAGTAGATATATTGGTATATCCGCAGCTATACTTTAAGAACTATATCATTACACAGATATATCAGGCTTTATTAGAGTTTAGCCCGGCGGTAGAGGTGTCGCTTTGGCCAGGAATGAAATTTACCGGACAGATTGTATTTCCTGTATACAATGATGGATATGGAGAAACAGCCGGAAAAATTCATCCAGGATATTTGACATTAGCACAAAAATTTAGATTACCATATAATATACAAAGTACAGTAACTATTGGTATGTTTGATTATAATACATATGGTGCAGATTTAAATTTGTTTTATCCGTTTAAAGACGAACGTTTTTCTTTGGAAGGAAGAATTGGCTATGTTGGATTCGGATATTGGCATGGTTTTAAATTTCGCTATAATGATAAATACACTACTTATTGGTCTGTAGGGGGAAACTTTTATTGGCCAAGGTATAATACACAGTTTAAATTGAGAGCTGAACAATATTTATTAAAAGAAAAAGGGGTAAGATTTGAAATGATCAGACACTTCCGCTATGCCAGTATAGGTTTCTACGCTGTAAAAGCAGAACATGCTAATAGTAATGGAGGGTTTAAATTCATCGTCGCATTACCACCTTATAAATATAAAAGACATAAATATATACCAAGGGTTTCTACCTCATTGGGTACGGGTATAACATATAATGCAGGAAATGAAAAATATTATTATAAAATGCCATATAGTAATGCAAGTGACAATATAATGCAACAAAATAGTTTTAATCCATATTTTATTAAATCAGAATTATTAAATTTTTAATTTTATTGAGATGAAAAAGAAAAGTTTTTTGAGCGGTATTGGTGCTAAATTAGCATTAGCTGCAGTGGCTTTAACAACAGTAGTGTTTACAAGCTGCGAAAAAGAAGAATTTAATGTAGAACCGGTAGAACTTCCTAATGCAAGTGCAACTGTTGTTGTAACTGTTTATGATTTAGCTACTGGTAATATTATTAGTGATTTATCAAAGACTGAAACTATTACAGCCGCTTCTGATGGTACTATTGCTGCAACAACCAAAACATATGAAGCTTCTAAAGAAGGTTATTTTTCAGGTTCAGTAACAGTTTCTATTCCTGCTTTAGCTAAAGGACAGTATGCTTATATTCCTGCTAATATTTATTTGCAATCATATTTGTCTGCTGCCAAAGATCCTGTCATAACAGAAGATCCTGAAACTACCATCATTGTAGATGAACCTTTGAAAGTAACTTCTTACACCAACACTGAGGAAAAAGCTATAGATAAAAACTTGAGCCTCACTGTTAAAGCAGGACAACGTATTACGAATATAGACGAAGTGAAAAACTATATTGAATCAATAGCTCCTTCTGCTAGAAATATGTCTTCAGCTGAAGTCAACAAAGTATTAAACGCTTTAGTGAATTCATATAATTCGGGAATTCAAAATACAACAATAGAACGTTCTTATTCTATTCCTGCATTAAGCATATTTACTGTATCTCCCAAAGCAACTTCAACAACTACAACTTGTACTATTACTACAACAGTTGACGGAAAAGCATATTCTATACCTAGCGTTATCATTGAAAAAGTAGGTACATTTGTTCCAGAACCTACTACAGAATCTATTGATCACGGTCACGGACACGGTCATGGAGATAACGGCAACGCAGGTGGTGGTGCAGGTGGAAGATAATAATTAATCATCTATCGGTTATTTGTTCAGTTATTCACCAAAAAATATAATAAAAATGAAATATAAATTCTTAACACTGTCACTTTTGTTGGCAGGAGCTTGTGCAACTACGGTTATGGCACAAGATACTAATTATTATACTCCGAAATGGAGCGATAACATCTTCGTCAGTGTAGGTGGAGGTATCCACGCTATTGAAAACGATGGTTTCAATAAGCTGGCTCCTCACTTCAGCATCTCTTTGGGTAAGTTAATTACTCCCACATGGGGGATACGTGGTCAGGTAAATGGTATCACACAACACTTGTGTTTGGATAACAGTTACTACGAACACAACAAGAACTACGTAGGAGCTAACATTGACGCTATGGTAAACTTGTCAACTCTGTTTGCAGGTGCTAATCCTAGCCGTTTTTTTGAAGTATATGGTTTTGCTGGTCCTATGCTTTCCGTAGCTAAGTCACAGAACGTAACAATCAAGAATGATGGAACAATGGTTCCCGAAGGTGAAAGCAAAGCAAGAGCACGTATTGGTGCATCCGCCGGTGTAGGCTTGAAGTTCAACATTAACAAATATTGGGCTATCGATGTTGAAGCTCGCGGCGCCATCGCTCCTTCTATCTTTGGTAATATCAGTAGCCACCGTAAAGCTGAAGGAACAGGTATGTTGACAGCTGGTGTCAGCTACATCTTTGGTGGCAAGAAGTTTGCTAAAGTTGAAGACCGTGTAGTAGAAAAAGAAGTGATCAAGGAAGTGATCCGCGAAGTTCCGAAAGAAGTAGTTAAGGAAGTGATTAAAGAAGTTCCTAGCGCTGCAGAAGTTGCTATCTTCTTCAAGATCGGTAAAGCAAAGATCAGTCCGGAAGGTATGGTTAATGTACAGTTAATGGCTAAAGCAATCAAAGCTAATCCTAACGCTAAGTACAAAATTGCAGGTTTCGCTGATAAAGCTACAGGATCTGCTTCATTCAACCAGACTTTGTCTGAAAAACGTGCTCAGGCTGTTTACGATGCATTGGTTGCAGAAGGCGTAAAAGAAAGCCAGCTTGAAAAAGTTGCTATGGGTGGAACAGATAACATGTTTGGTAAGAACTATTTGAACCGCGTAGTTATCTTGGAAGTAAAATAATCATTGATACCTGATAAAACTCTGATAGATTAAAGAAGGGAGTATCGTAACAAACGATGCTCCCTCTTTTTCTTCAACTGCTTTTTTGATCACATAAGCAGCAACAGCAAATAAATCATATAACAAGAATCTACAGATCTTGGCTATACAATTCTGGAAACTTGAGGTAGTATTTACCGAATCTTGTAACAAGATATCGGGCTATACAAGCAAAAAACTGATACATAAAAACAACAGGACGTATTTAGAAAAGAACAAGAGCTTTTTTAAATACATCCTGTTGTTTTTAAAAAAGCTCAAGACGATTTTAAAATATTCTATCGTATAGTGACACAGACTAATATATAAGCAACATTATACAAACAAAAGCATTTACTATCCTCAATAGACCAGCTTCACATTGTCAACCCAAAGTGTATTTCCAGGAGAACCGATAAAAGCCCCCCCATGACTGGACGAAAATTGCAGTATCATGTGCGTAGGATTTTCATTGGCCTCCGCCCATCCTATTTCTTTAATCAAGACACTTTCTCCCTTACTATTTCTAGTATAATCCCTCTCTCTCAACCCCATTGTTTCATGATTATAAGACGGATGCTTGGTTATATCACCATACAGCACTTCATAAGTAGCACCATTTACCCAACCATCCGAATCCTTATCATATTTCATCACCATAGTTCCTACCCTCTTCGCCGTAATATTTCCTTCAGCGTCCTCCATACGTTTTTGCAAAAAGAAAACAGTTATCGCACAATCCTGCCCTGCCACCTGACCTTTCTTGCTGAAACCTGTCAACCGGATACGATCTTTCTCACCAGACATCTTTACCTTATAATCATAACGGACAGCTTTGGGACGTTGAGTAAAAGGAACTCCCCAGTTCATGTTCTTCTCAGCATTCTTAGTTCCTGTTATAGGCTCCAGCATATCACCTAAATAAATGGATCCGGCTGCCAATACAGTAATATTCACCATCCCCAATACTTTGACGCTCTCTATATGCGTTTCCAGGCGAGCACAATATCCATTGTCCCGTTTGTCTCTATAAACAGAATTATTTGTTTTAACAATGCCCACTACCTTAGCCATCACATTAGAGGTTCCCCAAGGAGACCCTCCCATATTTTTATAAGGTTTGTTACCATCTATTTCCTTTGTAGGACCTATCTCATAAAGAAGTTTGGTATTGCCGCCTATAACACCGGACTCATGAACCTTACGGATTATCCACTGATCCATATCTCCGTATTTTATAGGCACCACCTTTTCCTGGGCAAAGCCATACAGCGGTGCTATAGCCAAAAGAGCAATGACCGATAATCTGCCATAATATTTCATACCCTTAGTTTTTATTGTTGTTTAGAACCGACAAAGCTATAAAAAAAAGCGGCAACTTCACAGTTGCCACTTTTAATAAAGAAAAATAGACTATATTTTCTTCTTAATTTACCAAAAAGAAGTCATTAATATACTCTATATAGTAACCATGCCTTCTGGAAATCGTCACGGTTAGGATATTTTGCCTTAAACTCCTCCTTTGCCTGAGTAGCCTGCGCACGGTCATCATATGAAGATGCTATAACGCGATACATATTTCTTTCAGCATTATAAACCACTTTGGCATTATAACCTTGACCATCCAAATATTGTTTCAAACCTTCTGCATTCGCTTTCACACCAAAGCTACCACATACTACGCTATATGCTTTTAAGCCGTCACCTGAAACCAATTCTACTTTCTCTTCGCGAACCGGACCGGCAACAGGAGCAGTTGTCACAGGGGCAGATACTACCGGAGCAGCTTCAACCGGAGTTGCTTCTACCTGATCAGCAGGAGCTTCAGCCAATTCCTGTTGTTTTGCTTTTTCATAAGCCTTCTTGTAAGCACTTTCGCTAGATTTACATGAGGAAAATGCCAAGGCTACGCACAATCCCATACCCAACACAACTAATTTTTTCATGATTACTCAATCTTTTATAAATTAATACTCTAGTTTAATTCCATTATATTGGTGCAAAAGTAGCAATATATCAACAGCTTTCACATCAAGAATGGAGTTAAATTTAGTTAATCAGAGAAGAATCTCCAATTTCTATTCAAAAATAGACAAAATAAACAACAACATTCAGTTTTATTTGTTAGATTTGTAAGGTACAAAAAACAAAAAAACTATGAAAGGATTAAGTATTTTAGCTGCATTCCTAGGCGGAGCCGTAGTTGGTGCAGCAGCAGGTATTTTATTTGCTCCTGAAAGCGGAGAAGACACTCGTAGCAAAATTGCTGATGCTTTACGTAAAAGAGGTATCAAATTAAGTCGCACAGATATGGAAAATCTGGTCGATGAAATTGCAGCCGAGGTAAAAGAATAAGCAACGCCCACAAAAGTGTATTGTCATTCCGGATCCAAGTCCGGAATGACAATAATTTTTAAATCAAAACTCCACGCATGTTTGCAAACGATAAAAATATAGATAATCTGCAACAACTTCTGGCAGAGCTTAAAAAGTACGCAGAGTTACAAAAGGATTATGTAAAATTACATTTAGTAGAAAAACTTACTATACTGATATCAACCCTCATCCTTGTCTTTATATTATTGATATTAGGTATTATCGCACTTTTCTACTTGTCATTTACATTGGCCTATGTACTCGAACCTCATGTAGGCGGGCTTATGGCTAGCTATGGAATCATTACCGGATGCATTATTCTGCTGATTCTGTTAATCGTTTTATTCCGCAAACGGCTGATTGTCCAGCCTATGGTAAATTTCCTTGCCAACCTGCTTTTAAA
>DXEZ01000325.1 GCA_019114715.1 Candidatus Sphingobacterium stercoripullorum
TGAAAAGAAACCCAGAGTTCAACATGGATGGAATTGGTGAAGATTTATTCTTCTTATCTAACGGGCATATATCTCCAGTATTTTACAGTACACTTGCTCGTGCAGGATATTTCCCAACTGAAGAGTTGAAAACATTCCGCCAGATAAACAGTAGACTTCAAGGTCACCCTACCACACACGATAACCTTCCAGGTATTCGTGTAGCATCGGGTTCTTTAGGACAAGGTCTATCGGTAGCGATAGGCGCTGCTCAAGCAAAGAAACTCAATCAGGACGATTCCCTAGTTTATGTACTGATGGGAGATGGTGAGGTTCAAGAAGGACAAGTGTGGGAAGCTGCAATGTACGCACCACACAATAAGATGGATAATCTTATTGCAACTATTGATTACAACTTAAAGCAAATCGACGGTCCTACGGACGTTGTACTTTCCCTAGGAGACTTAAGAGCTAAGTGGGAAGCATTTGGTTGGGATGTATTAGAAATGCAAGGAAACCACATGGAATCCGTAATTGCAGGTCTAGAAGATGCAAAAAGCAGAACTGGCAAAGGCAAGCCAGTCATGATACTTATGCACACCGAAATGGGTAACGGCGTAGACTTCATGATGGGAACCCACAAATGGCACGGTGTAGCTCCTAACGATGAGCAGCTAGAGCAAGCATTGGCACAATTAGATGAAACTTTAGGCGATTACTAAAGTAAGCCAGCGCATTATTAGTACAATTATTGAATTCGAGTAAGACTTTAAAATGAAAAAATATACCTATACGGAATCAAAAGACACACGTTCAGGTTTTGGAGCCGGTTTATTAGAAGCAGGTAAAAACAACAAAAACGTGGTTGGTCTTTGTGCAGACTTAATTGGATCTCTTAAAATGGGCGACTTCCAAAAGGAATTCCCCGAGCGTTTTTTCCAAATCGGAATTGCGGAGGCCAATATGATGGGCATAGCTGCAGGGCTAACTATCGGCGGTAAAATCCCTTTCACAGGTACTTTTGCAAACTTCTCAACTGGAAGAGTATACGACCAAATCAGACAGTCGATCGCTTATTCCGGTAAGAACGTGAAGATTTGTGCTTCCCATGCGGGACTGACTCTAGGGGAAGACGGTGCAACCCACCAAATCCTCGAGGATCTTGGTTTAATGAAGATGCTTCCAGGGATGACCGTTATCAACCCTTGCGACTACAACCAAACTAAGGCTGCAACTTTAGCATTAGTAGATCACCAAGGACCAGCATACTTACGTTTTGGCCGACCTGTGGTACCTAACTTCACGCCAGCAGACCAACCTTTTGTCATTGGTAAAGCAATCATGCTCAACGAAGGAAAGGACGTTACCATAGTAGCTACCGGACACCTAGTTTGGGAAGCTATACAAGCAGGCGAGGAATTAGAGAAGCTGGGTATAGATGCAGAAATCATCAACATACACACAATCAAGCCGCTTGATGAGGAAGCGATCTTAAAGTCCGTAGCGAAAACAGGATGTATCGTTACAGCAGAAGAGCACAACCGCCTAGGTGGTTTAGGGGAAAGCGTAGCACAAACTCTAGTTACAAACAACCCAGTTCCACAAGAATTTGTTGCCGTAGACGACCAATTTGGAGAGTCTGGTAAACCAGCCGACTTGATGGAAAAATACGGATTGAACGCTGCAAGTATAGTAGAAGCTGCAAAAAAAGCAATTGCTAGAAAATAAAAACTCAGGAATGGAAGATTCGATTATAATCGCCAAATTTTCCGATCCTCGTACAAAAGAAGAAGCCTTTAATGCGCTGCTAGAAAAATACCAGCAGCGCATTTATTGGCATATACGTAGAATGGTGATCTCGCACGATGATACGGATGATGTCCTACAGGACGTCTTTATTAAGGTATGGAGGAACTTGGATAAATTTAGAAAAGACTCACAGCTGTACACCTGGATGTATAGAATAGCTACCAACGAGTGTATTACTTTTCTAAACCGCAAAAAACAACGGAACAACATTTCTCTGGATAACGAGAACAGCGAGTATCTAGCGAACACCTTGTCATCCAGCAGCTACTTTGACGGTACTGAGGCGCAGCGGAAACTTCAAAAAGCGCTATTGACTTTACCCGACAAACAAAGGTTGGTTTTCAACATGAAATACTTTGAAGACCTCAAGTACGATGAGATTTCTGATATCTTGGGTACCAGCGTTGGAGCATTAAAAGCATCCTATCATTTAGCCGTTAAAAAAATAAAGCTGTTTTTAGAGCAGAACGATTAAACCTTTGCTCTTATTAATACTCTAAAGGCATACAATGAGAGAAGAAAACACATATCGCCACGAAGAATCAGGCTCTTGGAAGCTCCCAGCCGAGTTTACAGGGAATCCTTTTTCTACGCCGGAGAATTATTTTGATACCCTAAAAAAGAATATTCTCCATCAAGTAGCCGTAGAAAACAAAGTGGGTATAGAGGAATCTTTTACCCAGCCTGAAGCTGGTTTCTTCGAACAGCAAAAATCTCAAATATTAAATCAAATTGCTCTTGAAGACAACCACGAGCAGGCAGATCTGGCCGGTTTTACTAGGGAGCCAGAGGGCTACTTTGAAGAAGCCACTGAACGACTAAGCGACTGGATAGCACTTCAAGAACACGCAGAAGCAGCAGAAAAATCACCTTGGATAATGCCTGAAGGTTATTTCTCAGCAGCCCAAAAGAATATCACCCGTAAAATTGCTAGCAGCAGCGATGAGCAGCCAGTGGTTAAGAAAACAAAAGTTCTTAGCCTCAGTCCGCGATTCATGCAATACATGGCTGCAGCTTGTTTATTATTTGCCCTAAGTATAGGTGCATTATATTGGAATACAACTTCGGAGTTTAATTACAACGCTGAGTATTCCCTATCCGACATTCCAGAGGATGAACTTATTAATTATTTAATACAATCCTCGGACAATGACGACATTTATTATATGAGCCAATTTATCGAGAGTGCAGATGACCATAGCGATCACGACCATGCTCCAGGCGTTGGCTGTTTAATAGATGATGAAATATTGGAAGACTATATAAATTTCGTACAATAATGTCAGTTCATACTAGATTATTATTACTTATAGCTTGTCTATTTTTCTCGCTAACTTTGCATGCACAGCATCACAGAGATAGCAAAAGATTTCAAGCGATAGAAAGTGAGAAGATTGCTTTTATAACAAAAGAGCTCAAACTAACGCCCAAAGAAGCGCAGCGATTCTTTCCAGTGTACAACCAATACAACACGAAGCTTTGGGACCTTAGGCACGCCAAGTCCGATGCCTCCAAAAGAGAGTCTACGGCGAGGCCACCAGCAGGAGTACAATCGTTTTCAGCTACACCTAAAGCTAGGTCCACTAGCAGAAAAAAAGACATACTCTCCTACGATGTGGAAGAGATAGAGTTAAAAAAATCGTATAGAGAGAAGTTCTCCGAAGTCATTGGACAGGCCCGTGCCTCTCAATTTTTCGAGGTCGAGCAGCGCTTCAGAGAAAACCTCATCCGCGAGTTAAGGAGTAGGCAAGAACGTTAGTTAAAATATTTTATCGGTTCCGATTGGGATCCCTAATCGGCAAGCATCATTTTAAGGAGGTTCTAAAGCAACTTCCTTTTTTTATTTATTCAATATGATTAGCAATAGAGAGCTATTTTTAAAAAATACAGCACAAACCTCTACCTCTCCACGTCTTATAGAAGTAGAGAAAGCAGAAGGTATCTACTTATACGGACCAAACGGTGAACAGTATATGGACCTAGTTTCAGGATTCAATGTTTCCAACATCGGTCACAGGCATCCTAAAGTAATAGAGGCCATACAGACACAGCTCGAAAAATATTTACACGTCACCGTGTACGGTGAGTTTGTACAATCGCCCCAAGTAACGTTCGCAACCGAACTACTAGGGCAGCTCCCTCCTAGCTTTTCCTCAGTATACCTCACCAATAGTGGTACTGAGGCTGTGGAGGGAGGCATGAAAATCGCTAAAAAGTTCACAGGCCGCAGGAAAATCATCGCCGCAACACAAGCCTACCACGGAAGTACACAAGGGGCATTAAGCTTAATAGGAGATAAGAAATATCGAGACGCCTATGCGCCATTACTACCAGAGATTGAATTCATCCCCTACAATTCCATAAAAGATTTAGAACAAATCGATAATCAGACGGCAGCTATAATTTTAGAAAGCATTCAAGGTGAGGCAGGTGTGCGCGTACCAGATAAAGCGTACATGCAAGCCGTGAGAGAGCGCTGCACGCAAACCGGGACTTTATTGATTTTAGATGAGATTCAAACGGGATTTGGAAGAACCGGAAAGTTATTTGCATTCGAGCATTTTGACATCGTTCCAGATATTGTATTACTCGCAAAGGGAATTGGTGGCGGCATGCCTTTAGGTGCTTTTGTAGCCCCCAAGGAAATCATGGATGTCATTAAAGATAATCCGATATTAGGGCATATCACTACCTTTGGTGGACACCCCGTAAGCTGCGCAGCAGCATCGGCCTCTCTAGCTGTCATCCTCGAGCAACGGCTCCCCCAGCAAGTAGCCCAAAAGGAAGCTCTGTTTCGAGAACACTTAAAACACCCGAAGATTAAAGAGATTCGAGGTATGGGCTTAATGATGTGCATCCAGCTCGATACTTTTGAGCAGGTACATAGCGTTAGCGAATATTGCGCAAAACAAGGGTTAATAATAGATTGGTATCTGCACCACGAAACGGCACTTCGTCTGGCGCCTCCTTTAACAATTAGCAAAGAGGAAATTATCCATGCTTGTAAAATAATAATTGACGGTATAGAAAGATTTTGTTAGATTCACCTTAAGATTAATCCCAAGCGAAGCCATGGAGAACAAAAGAAGAGCATTTATAAAAACTGCCATGATAGGAGCTATCAGCACCTCCCTGTACACACCAGAAGGACACAGCCTTCTGAAGCCCAGAATACAGTCTGGAGCGACCATCTTATTTCAAGGAGACTCGATTACCGATGCCTCCCGAAAGAGAAGCTCGGAGGAAGCAAATATGCCCGATGGGCTAGGGAATGGCTATGCCTTTTTAGCGGCAGGAAAAATTCTCAATCGCCATGCTAGCAAAGGGTTAAAGATCTATAATAGGGGCATATCCGGCAACAAGGTGCCTCAGCTCATGGAGCGCTGGCAGGAGGATTGCTTAGCTATCAAGCCCGATATCCTCAGCATCCTAATCGGCATCAACGACTACTGGCATAAAAGAAACGGCAATTACCAGGGGTCACCCGAGGAGTTCTATGAGCAGTACATTGAGCTTATTGAAAGCACTAAGGCCGAGCTGCCCAACTTGCAACTGATCATTGGAGAGCCTTTCGCACTGAAGGATGTAAAGGCAGTGGATCAGAGCTGGTTTCCCGAGCTTGAGCGCTACCAAAAGGCGACAGAGCGCGTGGCAGAAAGGTTTGGTGCAACGTTCATCCCTTATCAGAAAATATTTACCAAAGCACTAGCTACCGCTCCAGGCTCTTACTGGACAACCGACGGTATTCATACTACCCTAGCTGGTTCTGAATTGATGGCAGAGGCGTGGGTAAAAGCTTTGAAATAAAAGGAGTCGTCGTGCATATATTATTAGTGGAGGATGATCCAAAGATCGGTGAGTTTTTATTCAAGG
>DXEZ01000326.1 GCA_019114715.1 Candidatus Sphingobacterium stercoripullorum
AGGCGCTTCTGCTGGAACTCGCGAAGTAAATCGTTAATCTTCTTGGTTTCTGGAACAAAATAAGGCTTGCGCATGATTCTTTTTAGGAGAATCTCCGAATCCTTACCGATGTATGGCAATATATCTTTGGCGTGCATCACACCCACTAGGTTGTCGATGTTTTCCTCGTAAATAGGGATCCTAGAATACCCTTCCTCGGTTACCATATCTACGAAGTCACTCAAGCTATCGTTCACCTCAATGGCGACAATCTTGGTCCTAGGAACCATGATATTCTTAACGATACGCTCGTTGAAATCAAAAACATTTTTGATCAGCTCATGCTCCGCATAATCGAGTGCACCACTCTCCCTCCCTTGGTCCAATAAATACTGCAGTTCCTCGGTCGTGTGCATGCTCTCGGATGGGTTTACCTTGATTCCTATTAATCGCAATAGACCATTGGCAAAACCATTCAGAACAAAGATGATCGGTTTAAATACTATATAAAAGAACTTTAGCGGCAGTGCCACACCCATGGTGGTAGCTACTGGCTTTTGTATAGCAATAGACTTTGGTGCTAACTCACCAAATACAATATGCAATACCGTAATAATGGAGAAAGCTAGTACCAGGCCTATAGTTTTCACTATTGCTAAGCTGACATCTACGTCAAACAGTGCGAAAGCCTTATAAACCAGTTCAGACATAACAGCCTCACCGACCCAACCTAGGCCTAGTGAGGCTAGGGTAATACCCAGCTGCGTGGCAGCCAAATACCCGTCGAGATGTTCGGTTATATGCCTTGCTACATTCGCTACACGGCTTCCAGTTTTTGCATGAATTTCAATTTGCGAAGCTCTTACTTTAACAATCGCAAACTCCGCTGCAACGAAAAAACCATTAGCTAGTACAAGAAATATGGTCCAAAAAATCTCTATGCCCATAACTATTCAATGTTTATTGAAAATCTTTTTTATACAGCTCCATCGCTTCAGTAACTACATTTAAAGCAAATGAACGTCCATATAAATTTTCTATAGTTACGTTCTTTCCTTCAAGCTTCTTGTAGTCTTGGAAGAAACGAACGATTTCTTTCATCGTATGCGGCGGCAACTCGGATAGGTCGTCGATGTAATTCACGGACATATCATTTTTTGCTACGGCAATAATTTTATCGTCTTGCTCGCCATTATCGATCATATGCATCACGCCTATAACCTTGGCTTCAATCAAAGTCATAGGGTAGACATCTACCGAGCAGATAACAAGTATGTCTAACGGGTCTTTATCATCGCAGTACGTCTGGGGTATGAACCCGTAGTTTGCAGGATAAATAACAGAAGAGAATAATACTCTATCTACCATTATTAGTCCACTCTCTTTATCAATCTCGTACTTTGCTTTTGAATTTTTAGGAATTTCAATAATTGCATTTACGGTGTCCGGCACATTATCGCCCGGCGAAACTTCGTGCCACGGATGTTTAATACTCATTAATCTGATTTATTTTTTATTTATTTGATTCTCTTTTATGCTTTATCCAACGTTTCAGTAGGGCAATAGCTATAGGCAAAAACGCCAAAACTACCATTCCTACGATAATATATTCAATATAGTTGATAATTTCTGGGAAATGAACTCCTAGAAAATACCCTGACAAAGTCATTACGGAAACCCATAACAAGGCTCCCACTACATTGTATAGTACAAATTTCTTTAAGTTCAGTTGTACAACGCCTGCAAATATAGGTGCAAAAGTACGAATTATAGGAACATATCTCCCTATAATTAATGCAGTTCCACCGTATTTTTGAAAAAACTCTTCCGCCATTACCACGTATTTCTTTTTAAACAGCAGAGAATCCTTTCTTTTGAATAACATGGGCCCGGTTCTATAACCAAACCAATAGCCTATAAAGTTCCCCCCTATAGCAGCAAAAAGTATTCCGAAATACATTGTAACAATCCCTACATCTACTTTCTCTAGTGCACAAAACAGCCCCGCTAGAAATAGCAGGTAATCCCCTGGAAGGAAAAACCCAAAGAACACCCCGGTTTCAAATAAAACAATCAGGCATACGATATAAAATCCTCCGTGACTCAACAAGTACTCAGGATCTATCCATTGCTGAAAGTGCATGAAAAATTCTTGCATAAGCTGCTAAGTTGAATGGGAGCTATTTGCCAAAGAGTATACTAAAGGAAGGTACATGGGTGATCATTACATTTAATGCTAGGCGTTACGGCTTGTCACCTCAGTAACGGCCTCACGGATGTCCTTGGCAATCTGATTCATCTGCTCTTGTGTAAAGGATAGCTTGGGAAGTGAAAAGTCCATGTCGCTCACCTTATCGATGGGCAATAGATGAATATGGGTATGTGGAACCTCAAGTCCCACCACTGCTACTCCAATGCGGTTGCAGTCGAAGACTTTCTTCATTCCTTGGGCAACCAGCTTGGCAAACATCCACAATCCTAAATATTCGTCGTCCTGGATATCAAAAATATAATCCGTTGGATTCTTTGGTATAACCAGTACATGTCCTTTGCTGATCGGCTGAATGTCTAAAAACGCTAAATATTCATTGCTTTCAGCTACTTTATAGGAAGGTATCTCACCTGAAACGATTTTAGAAAATATTGTAGACATATTTTTTATTCTGATATAAAGGCAAATATATAAAATTTCAAGTTGGGATTGCTGTTTTTGCCTAAATTTCCAAAGTATCTATGGAGTGATTCCCCATAGATACTTCATTAATAATGTGGGGATAGACTTCTTATTATAAAAATGTGCTCTGTGCAGTTATGGCAGAACTGCACATAACTACATTGAAAGTCTAACGGGATATCTCCAAGATCTCCAGCTCCATCTTTCCTGCTGGAACCTGCACCTCGGCTACATCACCTACGGATTTACCGAGTAGACCTTGTGCAATTGGGGAGTTTACTGAGATCTTCCCAGATTTCATATCTGCTTCGGTCTCTGCTACCAGCTGAAAGGTCATCACCGCGTTGTTCCCTTTATTGCGGATTTTCACAATAGAGAGCGCTAGGACCTTGGATGTATCGATGGTCGATTCATCCAATAGGCGAGCATGCGCTAGGGCATCTTCAAGCTGTGCAATTTTCGCCTCGTGATGTCCCTGAGCTTCTTTTGCAGCATCGTACTCTGCATTCTCGGATAAGTCTCCTTTATCCCGAGCTTCTGATATGGCTTTGGCAATATTCGCCCTTCCTTCTGTCTTTAAGTAATGAAGCTCCTCTTTAAGCTTATCAAGACCTTCTTGACTGTAATATCTTATTTCTGCCATAATTTATTCATTCGTTTTAAAACTATAAAAAGACAAGACCACATCGTTCCAAATGGACAATATGGTCTTGCTCGCTATCAAGACGAAGATAAGCAATTTATTAATAAATCAAAAACTATTCTTCCGGATTAAGTCCCGTATCGAACTTGTAGCCAAGCCCTCGAACGGTCTTTAAGTGAAACGGCTTATCTGGATTATCTTCTATTTTCTTACGTAATCTCACCACATGCATATCTAAAGTCCGGGTGTTGACATTAGAGCTATACCCCCAAACGGCCTCCATTAGCTCCTCACGCGTTACATCACGTGCGGCATTCTGCAGGAAATACAACAGTATACGGTTCTCTAATATGGTAAGTTCTATTTTCTTATCGTTCTTTACTATGGAGTGGATATTAGGGTGGTGCTCCGCATTTCCAAATCTATAAACGTTATCCTCCTCTTTGGGCAAGAAATAACGGACTTTATTTTCTATCATCGCCACCAATACGTCCATATTAAACGGTTTGGTGATGTAATCGGTAACGCCAATGCTGTAGGCGTCGATCTTATCGACGTCTTGCGACTTAGCGGTCATCATGATTACTATATTTTTAAATCCCGCCTCGCGAACAGCCTGACACACCTCGTTCCCTTCTTTCCCTGGCAACATCCAGTCTAAAAGCACCACATCGGGTTGTTCTTTTAAGATTAACTTCTCTGCCTCGGTCCCATCCCCACATTGCAACACACGATACTGTTCAGACTGCAAACGATGCGCTACTAGAAACCTTAAATTTTCATCGTCCTCAACAACTGCAATCGTAATTTCTTTATTTTTATCCATGACTCTTGTTAGTTTTTAAAGTTAAGCGGAAAAGTCAAAGTAAATGTTGTCCCCACTCCAACTTCACTACTCACCTTTATTTCTCCTCCCATAAATTCGGTTATCTCTTTACAAAAGGCAAGTCCAAGCCCAATGCTTCCTTGCTGATTAAATTGATTTTTCACCCGATAAAATTTATTAAACACTTTACCGAGCTCTTTTTTATCTATACCAATTCCTTTGTCCCTAAATATAAAAACAAAATTCCTTTTATTCTGAAAAATCTTAACATCTAATGTTTTATTGTTGATCTCAGAATATTTATAGGCATTATCTATTAAATTTTGAAAGACACTACCGAGTAAAACCGGATCTGCGTAGAGCTTCCTCTGCACATCAATGGAGTAGGAGATCTTCATATCTGTGTATTTCAGCTTATTGGCTGAAAATATCTGCTCTCCGAATTCTTTGATATCCACCTCTTCCCCTTTAAAGCGGATTGATTTGTTTTCAATCTGCGTGAAAGACAGCAGCGTATTCATTAAGTTGTTGAGCTTATCGGCCTCCTGATCGAGGATCTTTCCGTATAGATCCTGCTCCTGTCGGCTCAGCTCCTTGGCACTTTTGATGTTGTTGCCAGCGATTTTAATGACGCTCACTGGGGTTTTAAACTCGTGCGTTAGATTGTTTATGAAATCATACTGCAAAGCATATAACTTGCTATTGGTAGTGACATTTCGGAAAATAAGATAAACAATTAAAAGCAAAACTAGGTATAGAAAGCATAAAACTAATACCACGGGAACGAATTTCCTATTGATTTCCTTACTTATAAAAAGCTCGGAGGTATCAAACTGTAGTTTGTATTCGGATAGCACGCCCGGCAGCAGTAGATCGGTCTGCATGTAAACGGGGCTCTCTTGCAGGGTCCCCTCGACAATGGGCACAATCTCTATGCTCTCGTATAAGTTGGGGTATTTATTGATGATTTTTATTTTCTGCGGGTCTATATTAAAGACCATCATATCCTGGTCGTAACTGGTCTCAGGCATATCACCACGGATCATCAAATCCTTATAAGCTGTCAAATCGCTGAGCCTGGGAATATTCATATAGGCGATCTTCCCCGGGTTGATACTGTAGAAGACTTTAAAGATTTCGTTATCTGTAAGCCGGGTGGTCTCATCCACGCGGTCTAAGAAGCTCACCAGCTTTAGAGCCGTATTATTAAAATCGTCTATATATTCTTTACTCTGCTCCTCGGGTATCTTCTTCTTCTTGAAGCGAAATTCCTCGTCCAAAAAGAAGGTATGGATAGATTTTAGGTGAATTAGCAGGTTATTGAACTTAACGCCCGTAGGTATAGAGTCGTTATTGGCAAGGACGATATCGTAAAATACCATATCCTCAACAAAGGGATAGCGTCGCAGGACCTGGTTGGCATATTCGGCGGCAAGATCAGCATCCATATACCCCTGGTAATAGGAAATTTCGGGGATGCGCTTATCGAAAAACTCGTTAAACAGCACAATCGACTCATCGTACACCTCCACCTTGCGGTTATTAAAATCCGAGGTCACATTATTTCGCACCGTACTACGGGCCAGCAATACAGATACCAAGAACAGGGCCGTAATGAAAATTACCGAGGAAACCAGTAAACCGAAGTTCTTTTTATAACCTGTATTGACTTTCTTCATACCGCCCTAATTTTAATGGAGGTATTGATATAAAAACTTTTCTACCTCCAGATAATAGGAAATTTTATTCTCTTCCTTCTCCAACCTGCGCGTATCGTCCTCAAGGTACATATACTTTACGGGAATATGGTTATTTTTCAACGCACGCACGAACTGATGCACATCGGTTACCGAGCTAACGCGCTCTTTCCCTCCTTGCACGAGCATCACCGGGATGCTGACCTTATCGGCATGAAAAACTGGGGATGTTGCTCGGAACATATCGGATTCTTTATGCGGGTTACCCACCATCTCGTAATAAAGCTGCAGGTAGGGCTGCAAGTGCGGCGGAATCTCTTTAAAGAAGGTAAATAGGTTGCTATAACCAGAATTGGAAATTGCACACTGAAACATGGACGAGTTGAAGGTCGCCGCATAGAGCGCGGAATACCCTCCAAAGCCAGAGCCCATGATTGCAATGCGGTCTTTATCGGCAATATCTTGGTGTATGAGCCAGGCTACGCCATCGGTGATATCGGTTTGCACTTTCCCGCCCCATTCCTTGAACCCTGCGGCCCAAAAATCCTTACCAAAGCCCTTGGACCCTCTGTAGTTGACCTGAAAAACAGCATACCCGCGGCTAGCTAAAAACTGTACCTGAGAGTTAAACCCCCAGTAATCCCTCCTGCCGGGTCCATCATGAACGAGCACCACAGTGGGATTATTTTTCTTGTTTCCCTTAGGGTAGGTCACATACCCTTGGATGGGCAGATCATCGCGCGAACGGAAGGTCACCGCTTCGGTGGGGTGGAGATCCACGCCTTCTAGCTTAGGGTTGGACTTCACAATCAAACTTGCAGAATCCACCTGCGCATCGTATAGGTAAAAACCTCCAGGCTTCACGTCACTAAAAACGTGAAACAGCAATTTATCTAAAGACCTATCGACATCCAGTATATGGATCATCATCCCAGGAAAATGTCCTTGTATCTTTTTATAATTGTCTGCTAGCGTATCGTTATAAAAGGTAAGTGAATCTTTCACAAGCGTGCTTGAAGTATAAAGCATATCTTCGTGCAAGGTAGAATAACCACCTGAGTTGATATCCACCTGATCACTTTCTAAAAGAAGCTCGATCTCCTCTCCCGTCTTGGCGTCCCACTTGACCAGTGCCAGCTTATCGCGATCCACATTCGAGAGCGCATAAAACACATCTAGGGAATCTTTCACCAGCCCCATAGGATAGACTGAAGTCCCCAGCCCTATCTTCAGCACTTCCGCAAAAGGAAGGTGATTCCTTGGCCTATATAGCAGGCTCTCCTCCAGGCTATCGCTGGTGAGCGCTAGGCGCACCTGCCCATCACTAGA
>DXEZ01000037.1 GCA_019114715.1 Candidatus Sphingobacterium stercoripullorum
GTTTTTACTCATATAAATGAAATACTTGGTTTTTGCATGTTTCTTCACTTTTCAGTTCAAATAAAAGATGAAAAAGAAAAGTTTTATATAACTTCGTTACCAAATTAACACAATATACCTTAATATGCAAGACACATCCACTGACGCATTTTTTACGGACCATGCCGTTGTTTTCGGCCTTTTGATGTTTGTTTTAATACTTGTTTTTTACACCTCGGGAAGTAAAAACAAGTACATACAAGGATTTTACTCCGTTATTCCTCCTTTATTATTGTGCTACTTTTTGCCGGGGCTATTGAATTCCTTTGGACTAATCGATGGGGAGAATTCTCCTTTACCCTCTATTGGTAGTCGTTTTTTACTACCATCGTGTTTGATATTATACACTTTGAATTTAGATTTACCCAGTTTGTGGAAATTAAGAAAGCGTGCAGGGCTGTTTTTTTTATTGGGAACTCTGGGAATTGTCATAGGTGGGCCGCTGGCGATTTGGTTAACGGCTATGATCTCCCCAGAGTTGATAGCGGGGCAGGGGGACGATGCTATTTGGCGAGGATTTGGATCGCTTGCCGGATCATGGATAGGAGGAAGTGCCAATCAGGTGGCACTGAAAGAAATTTTGCAGCCCTCACCTGAGCTGTTCTCTACCACTATTGCTGTGGATGTATTTGTCGCTTACCTATGGATGGCTTTATTGCTGTTTGGCGCGGCTAAAACGGATAAAATTAATAAGTGGCTCAAGGCAGATGATAGCGATGTGAAGGAGCTAACGAAAACCATGGAAGCTTATCAGCAAGAGAATAGCCGGCTTCCCGAGGCGCGAGATTTGATATTGATGGTGGCAGTAGCATTTTTTGGGACCGGTTTGGCGACCTTAATCTCAAAGCCGGTTGCAGGGTATATAGCTATTAACTTTCCCATGCTAGAGCGTTTTTCTTTAGACTCAGATTTCTTTTGGTTGATTCTTTTTTCAACTTTATTTGGCGTTGCATTGTCATTCACTAAAGCGCGCAAACTAGAATATGCAGGAGCATCGAAGATGGCCACGCTACTTTTGTACGTGCTCATCGTAACTATAGGTATGCAGATGAATATTCTGGCCATCTTGCAGAAGCCGGGACTATTTATAATTGGCTTTATTTGGATTTTCTTTCATGCCGCCTTATTGATTATCATGGCTAAAATCACGCGGACACCGTTTTTTTATGTGGCTATGGGTAGTATGAGTAACGTCGGTGGTGTAGCTTCCGCCTCAGTAACGGCAACAGCATTTCACCCCAGCTTGATTTCTGTGGCCGTGATCTTATCGGTATTCAGTTATACGATTGGTACTTATGCAGCCTGGGTCTGCGCGATGCTGATGAAGTTTGTGGTTGAGCTATGAAAAAAGCCCAGAACTCTGGGCTATATGTAGTGTTATTTAATGGCTTCCCTAATGCGGATAAGCTTCTCTAGAAGCAGTTCTAGGTAATCCAAATGCAGCATATTGGCACCATCGGAAAGTGCCTTTTCTGGTGTAGGATGAGTCTCTATAAACAGGCCGTCTGCACCAACGGCAATGGCCGCTTTAGCAATAGTTTCAATAAGTTCTGGCTTCCCACCTGTAACGCCAGAGCTTTGATTGGGTTGCTGCAGCGAGTGCGTACAGTCCATGATGACAGGTGTCCCAAACGCTTGCATGGAGGGAATGCCTCGATAATCAACAATGAGATCTTGGTAGCCAAACATAGTGCCTCTATCTGTTAATAGTATCTGCTGGTTGCCTGAGTCTCTCACCTTATCTACTGCAAATTTCATGGATTCGGCCGCTAGAAATTGCCCCTTTTTAATATTAACTACCTTCCCAGTTTTTGCTGCAGCGACCAACAGATCGGTTTGCCGGCATAAAAATGCAGGGATCTGTAGTACATCTATATAGGCTGCAGCCATTTCTGCCTCCTTGCTTTCGTGGATATCGCTTACGGTAGGGACGTCAAACTCCTTACCTATTTTCTCCAATATCTTCAGAGCTTTTTCATCGCCAATGCCCGTGAAAGAATCTATTCTCGATCGGTTGGCTTTCCTATAAGACCCTTTAAAAATGTAAGGGATTTTAAGCTTATCAGTTAATGTGACTATGCGCTCGGCTATATCCATAGCACTTTTTTCACTTTCAATAGCACATGGTCCAGCCATCAGGAAGAAGTTTCCTGAGCTTTGGTGCTTGAGTTTTTTTAGTTGTTCTAAAGCCATTTTTTGTTAATTCCCGTATTCTGACATAAATTGTATACGTAAAAGCTGGATGTCTTCGAAAGAATAATCATCCTCACCAAGCTCATCGAGTGCGGATTGAATCGAGTCGTCTTGTGCGCTGTGGAAGTACTCAAATACTTCGTCTTGCCTATCTGAATCAATTACCTCATCTACGAAATACCCTATACTTAATTTTGTACCCGAGTACACTATCGACTCTACTTCATTTAATAGAGCTTCGTATTCTATTCCTTTGGAATCGGCAATGTCTTCGAATGAAAGTCTTCGGTCAATGCTCTGAATGATGTATACTTTTAAAGCGGATCTATTGGCCGTACTCTTAATGACGTAGTCTTGAGGACGGTCGATCCCGTGCTCTTGAACATACTCCTTAATAAGCTCTAAGAAAGCCTTCCCATAGCGCATAGCTTTCCCAGCCCCCACGCCCGAAATTTGCCGTAGCTCCTCATTTGTGATTGGGTAATGTGTACACATTTCCTCGAGCGACTGATTTTGGAAAACCACAAAGGGCGGTACGCTATGTTTTTTTGCTACTTTCTCTCGTAGATCCTTCAGCATTTTTAATAGCTGGCTATCGAGCACGCCGTGCTGTGTGATGGAAACATTAAACTCCTCTGCACCTTCAATCTGCATGGGTCTATTCTCTAGGAATTCTAATGCGTAAGGGGACTTCAGGTATTCTTCTCCCTTTTCTGTCAATACCAGTAGTCCGTATTGATCGATATCTTTGTATAAAAACTCGTGGAGCTCTGCTTGTCTAAAGACAGCGTTCCAGTGGTCTGTGGTTTTTCCCTTGCCAACGCCAAACAGCTCATGTCTGTCGTGTTTATAGGATGCGACCGCTTGATTGTTTTGCCCGGTTAATACATTTATAATGTAAGGTTTGTCAAAACGGTTTCCTTCAGTTTTAATAAATGTAAGGACCTGAGTTAAATCGTGCTGCGCAGGGAAGTAAGTTTTTTCCGCCCGGCAATTGTCGCACATGTTATCGCATGCCGCTTCGTCATACCTCTCGCCGAAATAATGAAGGATTTGCTTCCTTCGGCAAACGGCAGATTCGGAGTATTCAATCACCTCGTTTAATATCTGCGTGCCTATTTCTCGTTCCGATACAGGTTTATCTTTCATGAATTTGACCAGCTTCTCTATGTCTTTTTCAGAATAGAAAGCCAGGCAATATCCCTCGCCACCGTCCCTCCCTGCTCTTCCAGTTTCCTGATAATACCCTTCCATAGATTTAGGAATATCGTGGTGGATGACAAACCGAACATCGGGTTTGTCAATTCCCATCCCAAAGGCGATGGTCGCTACAATCACGTGGACATCCTCCATAAGGAATTTATCCTGTGTATCGGCTCTAACTTTCGCTTCTAACCCAGCATGGTAAGGTAGGGCTTTAATGCCATTTAAATTAAGCACCTCAGCAATCTCCTCTACCTTCTTCCTGCTCAGGCAATATATAATGCCACTTTTGCCATCGTTGCTTTTGATGAACTTAACTATCTGCTTGGTGATGTTGGTCTTTGGCCGCACTTCGTAATACAAGTTGGGTCTATTGAATGAAGACTTAAATAAGGTGGCATCGTTCATTTGGAGGTTCTTACGAATATCAGATTGCACCTTGGGTGTTGCTGTGGCGGTCAATGCTATGATTGGAATGTTATCATCAATATCATTTAAGACGTGCCTGATCCTGCGGTACTCTGGACGGAAATCGTGGCCCCACTCTGAAATACAGTGTGCCTCATCAACGGCAACAAAAGATATAGGGAAGCTCCTAAAGAATTCCAAGTTTTCCTCTTTGGATAAAGACTCAGGTGCAACGTATAGTAATTTCGTCTGACCCGATGTCACATCGCTTTTGACTTTCATTATCTCCCCTTTATTTAAAGAAGAGTTTAAAAAATGCGCGATGCTATCCGTCCCACCAAAACCTCTGAGCTGGTCCACTTGGTTTTTCATTAAAGCGATTAGCGGCGAAATTACGATTGCAGTACCCTCACTCACTAGTGCAGGTAGTTGGTAGCAAATCGACTTTCCACCACCAGTTGGCATGATTACGAACGTGTCTTTTTTCTCCAAGATGTTTGTGATGATAGCTTCCTGTTCGCCTTTAAAGGTTGTGAAGCCAAAAAACTCTTGGAGATTGTTGTATATTGTTTTCTCTAAACTCATAGATAAAGACCTAAAATAAGATCAATTTACTGTATATCAATTAAGATATAAAAACCTATTTTTGTAGGGCTGATTAATAATTTTAATATTTTCAAATACTGCAAATAAAAATAAGTATATTTTCTGTGATTAACAACAATGAAATTTTAGAGTCTGCAATTCAGACCATCGAGATGGAATCCAAAGCTATTTTAAATTTAAAAAATAAGCTCAATTATCAATTTATAGAAGTCGTAAAGTATATTTTAACCCTCAATGGGAGGGTGGTGGTTACCGGTATAGGGAAAAGTGCGATAATAGGTCAGAAAATTGT
>DXEZ01000038.1 GCA_019114715.1 Candidatus Sphingobacterium stercoripullorum
CCGCCTTTTTACTGCTGAAGCACAAATCCCCCAAAGAGCAACTGGGGAAATACTTTTTCTTATTTAAACAGAAAGAATCGCTGAAGATATACCCCATCAATGGGATGTTCTTACTGCTTATTCCCGTTGCCTTATTATTTGTAGCCTACTTGATCAAAAAATTTCGGATTATGATTGTCATCCTGTTGCTCATTGGCGGCTACTTGTATTTCTACAAAGGATTGGACCTGAGCACACTTTTTGAAAGTGCGCTAATGAATCTCAAAAGGTAATTAAAAAGGCAAGCCCACTCCGAAGTTATACTGTATAAAACCGTACCTATCGGGCTGGTGAGTTTGATAAAATTCTCTTTTAAATTCGCGGCTATTGAACAGCTCTTTGATCACCCACTGCTTGCTGCCTGAGAACTGCGGGTCTTTGACCTTTAGTCCGGCATCTAGGCGAATCACAAAGTAGTTCATATCGATGCGGAGCCCAAAGCCTGTGCCTATAGCCAGGTGGTCGTATAGCCTGTCGAGCCTAAAGTGCCCGTCGGGGTTTAGCTCATTTTCCTCTATCCTCCAGATGTTCCCCACATCAATGAAAGTCGCTCCATTAAGTTTCGCCCCCCAGAAGTTATTCAGTAACCGGAAGCGGTATTCTGAGTTCACCTCCAGCTTCAGCTCACCCAGCTGGTCTAAGTTCCTCAAGTTTAACCTGAGGTTTTCTGGTAGCACGTCTCTGTTGTAGCCTCCCGGACCGAGGGTCCTCGCCTGCCAGGCCCGGATACCGTTCATCCCGCCAGCAAAGAAGCTCTTCTCAAAGATGAGTAGCGATGAATTATTACCATAAGGAACCGCCACGCCGGAGTTAAAGCGAAATACCAGCTGCTTATTTCCTCCTAGGGGAATGTACTTCCTATAATCGGCCTCTACTTTGGCATACTGCAAATAAGGGACATTAAACAACTGCCTCTCCCCTTGCGCGTTGCTCTTGAAGTTAAAGACCTCACTCATGGCGCTCAGCAGATTTCCGCTAAGTTCCACCATCCCCCGAAAGTAATTAAATCTATCGTTGGTAAATAACTTGGGTGAGTTATAGGTATAGGTATATTGCGCGCCGAGGCCAAAATACTCGCGGTTATTACTCGTTACATACAGCAAATAACCGTCTTCAATCAGCTGATTGGCAAAATCATCGTCTAGCCTACCGAACCTATATTCCGCCATAATCGGCGTAAAGGAGTGCATCTTATGGGTAGACTCATACCAGGTGTAGTTTAAGGTGTTCACTACATAGCGGTTGGTATAGGTCTGCTGCTGGGTGAATAGCTGCAAACTGGAAGAAAAGGTGGTCCTTGGAAGTCCAAACTTACCTACACTGCGCGTGCGAAATGGCACCATTAGTCTCGGCACCACTAGGTTTACCCCCAGTTGAATATCGTTATTGAATACCCTTTGCGATAGTTTCCCTCCAAGGCGTGGATCAAAAAGTAATCCGTAACCCACTTTAATCTCTAAATTTTCGGAGCCTCCAAAAATATTCCTATGGGTGAATGTATTGGCGACATTAAAGCCACTCAGGCCCGAACTGAAGGTATACTCCCCTTCGATCTGATTGCCCATTACTGACCTGGGGATCAACTCATAATGCATAAACAAGCGCCCCGAGTCTACCTTCTCATAATCCACCTTAACACTGCGAAATCCATTCATCTCATACAGCCTGTCGTAGCTCAAGTTCTCCAGGTTTAAGTTGTAGGCATCTCCACTTTTCACAAACAAGTACCTGCCGATGGGCCCTGCTTTAAACTTACCGGTTTGATCGTGAAACATAAAGCCATCGTGCTGCTCCCAGGGCTCCTCTTCCAAAGGACGCGAGGAATCGTTCGCCGTTTTGATATGTAGGTACACCGAATCCACCAGGTATCGTGTATGACCTACCTGCTCTTTGGGGTTTTCTATCTGAATCAATAAATCGGCTTGCTCAGGATAATTAGTGGTATCTACTCCCACCCGCATGTACGGCCTAAAGTAATCGTAATAGCCGTGGTTCCTAAACACCTGGTAGGCCCTTTCCCTTTCTTGAATTAGATCGGAAACATCGTACTGCTTCCCCTTGCTGATGGTTGACTGGGGCATGACCTGTTCCTTATAGAGGCGGTTTAAGGCATCATCCTGGATTTCCCGCTGCACCTCTCCCACTTGATAGGCCTCTTGCAGCTCCGCCTGGAAATATATTTTTGCCCTTTTATTATTCACCTCAACCTTGGGGGTGACCTGCGCATTAAAGTACCCTTTGTTTTGCAAGAAAGACTGTATCTGGCGGGAGGACCAATCCACTGCCGAGGAGTCCAGAAGCCGCGGCGGCTCGCCAACATTCCTGCGGGATTGCAGGGGCTTGTATTTACCGCTGCGCGTATTGAAAAAGTTATATATAAATAGGTTAAGTCGTGAATTGGGCCTAATTTCATTGGATATATAAGAGCCTGAAGACTCCTTTAATTCCGCTGGCACCTCTTGGACTTCACTTCTAACGACCAAAGCCTGGTCGTCTTCCAAATATTTAGCAGTACGGCAGGATGCTAAAAATAGAAGTAAAAACACTATTATTGCACCTATTATTGTCGGTCTTTTATTAATCATTCGCTATGATATCTAAAGCACAGATTTCTTTTGTAACTTCTCTTCAACAGAAAAAATATAGAAAACAACACCAACTTTTTGTTGTTGAGGGCTATAAGTCTATTGTTGAATTTATCCAATCCCCACTATACGCTGTCCGGCAAATATATTGCACGGCTAAGTTCAGCGCAAAAATCGATAAAATCTCTGGGAATATAAAATACGAAGAAATAAGCGAAACGGACCTTAAAAAAATCAGCAGCCTGAAGACTCCCCAAGGAGTTCTCGCGCTGGTAGAAATTCCCGAAAGCAGGCCAGTAGCACTGGGGGCACTAAACGGTGAGTACACCTTTGTTTTGGACGACCTCCAAGACCCGGGGAACCTGGGAACCATCATACGGACATTGGATTGGTTTGGCTTTAATAAAATCATCTGCTCTTTAGAAACTGTAGAGGCATATAACCCCAAGGTGGTGCAAGCGAGCATGGGATCGCTGAGTAGGGTCAGCGTAATGTATGAGGACCTCCAGGACCTGTATAAGCGGGTAGATGGACTGCCTATTTACGCTACTGCATTAAACGGCTCTTCGATCTACCAGGACACCTGGGCGGCCCCCGGGCTGATTGTCCTTGGGAATGAAGGCCAGGGGATTTCGGAAGTTTCTCTAGAAGCATCGACCACTAAAATAAATATCCCCAAGCTTGGGCAGGCAGAGTCACTCAATGTCGCTATAGCGACTACCGTCTTTTGTTCGGAAATAGCGCGTAAGAAGCTTTAAGCCTAGGTTGAATAAAAACTTGTAATTCACTACCTTTGCAGGCATGGTTAGAAAAAAGGAAGCCTCCATTTACACCTGGCAATTCATCCTCCTGTGCTTAAGCTCACTACTATTTTCTGCCAGCTTTAATATGATCATCCCCGAGCTACCAGATTACCTCAGCTCACTGGGTGGCGCACAGCACAAGGGACTAATCATTGCACTTTTCACATTAACAGCAGGAATATCCAGACCTTTTAGTGGTAAGCTGACCGATAAATGGGGACGTGTACCGGTAATGGCTGTAGGCTCTTTAGTGTGCTTTGTTTGTGGATTCCTCTATCCGATACTTACCAGTGTAGCAGGCTTTTTTTTGCTCCGCTTAATTCACGGTTTTTCCACAGGCTTCAAGCCTACGGCGACCGCAGCTTACATTGCCGATATCATCCCCTCGAATCGATGGGGAGAGGCGGTAGGTATGCACGGACTGTGTTTCGCGCTGGGCGGCTCGATAGGCCCGTCGATTGGGAGTACCGTTGCACTACATTTTGGGTTGAATACCTTATTTTATGTATCCTCAGCATTTGCCCTATTATCCATAGTTATTGTGATGTACATGAAGGAGACGCTTAAAGAAAAGGAGTCTTTTTCCCTAGCGATGATGAAAATTTCTAGGTCTGATATCATCGATATGAGAGTTATTCCTGCAGGGATCATCACCCTACTAACCTATACGGCTTACGGCACCATCTTAACGTTAATTCCCGACTGGAGCGGGTACTTGGACATTAAAAACAAAGGTCTGTTTTTTACGACCTTCACCCTAGCATCCATTGGTATACGATTTGTCTCGGGTAAAGTGGCCGATCGCTATGGCAGGACAAAGGTTATTACCGTGGGGCTTATCATCACTATCTCTTCGCTGCTATTTGTTAGTATTGCCTCTAGCGTAGAGCGCCTTATTTTGAGCGCTTGCTTATACGGCATTGGTACGGGCGTCCTATCGCCAGCAGTAAACGCATGGACTATAGATCTCAGCCACCCTCAGTTTAGAGGCCGGGCGATGGCTACCATGTACATAGCCCTAGAAGCAGGGATAGGCATGGGTGCCTTAATATCTGGGTATTTATACCAAGATGTCATCACTAGGGTTCCTAAGCTATTTTTCTACAATGCCTTTATTTTAATCCTTGCGCTGAGCTATATATTAATTTATCAAATCAGGCAGCGAAAAAACATGGTCTCCTCGAGCTAATAACATAAAAACAAACCTCTTAGCTATTTTATTCAGCCTGTTGGAAATAGCAGCATTAAAAAACAAAGTATTATACTTTCATCCACTAGCAAAAGGAGTGAAAAGATTTTGTAATTTTGGGAGGTCTCGGACTTGTTACTTTTAGGTAACCTTATTATATTGTTTCCATCATGAGTGAAGAATTACATAACGATAATCACAATTCCAATGCTGAAGAACAACCGTCTTCAGAAGCTGGGAAATTTATACCTCTATCTGGTCTTTATGAAAATTGGTTTTTAGACTACGCTTCATATGTAATTTTAGATAGGGCGGTACCTCATATCAACGACGGTCTCAAACCCGTTCAGAGACGTATCTTACACTCTTTAAAAGAGATGGACGATGGCCGGTATAACAAAGTAGCAAACGTTATTGGTAACACCATGAAATATCACCCTCACGGAGATGCCTCAATTGGTGATGCCATGGTACAAATAGGGCAAAAAAATCTGCTCATCGATTGTCAGGGTAACTGGGGGGATCCCACCACGGGAGATGCCGCCGCAGCACCAAGGTACATCGAAGGTAGATTATCGAAGTTTGCCAATGAGATTGTTTTTAACCCGGAGACTACCGAGTGGCAGCTCAGCTACGACGGCAGAAAAAAAGAACCCATTACCCTACCGGTAAAGTTTCCTTTACTGCTTGCACAAGGGGCTGAAGGTATTGCTGTGGGACTGGCAACGAAAATTATGCCGCATAACTTCCTAGAGCTCATCGATGCCTCCATTGGCGTGCTCAAAGGGGAAAGGCCCAACCTCCTTCCCGACTTCCCCACTGGGGGAATAGCGGACTGTTCGAACTACAATGAGGGGCAGCGTGGCGGTAGAATACGAGTACGTGCAAAGATTGAAGAGCGCGATAAAAAGACGCTGGTAATAACGGAGGTTCCTTTTGGAACAACCACCACCAGCTTAATAGATAGTATTATCTCTGCCAACGAGAAGGGTAAAATAAAGATCCGTAGGATCGAAGACAATACGGCGCAGCACGTGGAGATATTGGTGCACCTAGCATCTGGTATTTCTCCAGATATGACTATCGATGCGCTATATGCATTTACAGCTTGTGAGACTTCCATATCACCCAATACCTGTGTGATTAAAGACAACAAGCCCCACTTTATGAGCGTGAACGATGTACTTGTTGAAAACACCAAGTCCACCAAGGCGCTATTAAAAAGAGAGCTAGAGATTCGCCTGCACGACTTGCAGGAAAGAATATTCTCGCAAACGCTACTGAAAATATTCATTCAAGAGGGGATGTATAAAAACCCGAAATACGAGGAGTCTGGAGACTTCAATACCATTGTAGAGGTATTGAACGACCTATTCGCGCCATTCTTCGACCAATTTTATAGGGAAATACAGCCTGAAGATTATAAGAAACTAATAGATAAACCCATGAGCAGTATCACCCGCTTTGACTTTAAAAAAGCGGACGATACGATGAAGGCTCTGGCCGATGAAATTAAGGAGGTCAACAAGAACCTAAGGAACTTAACGCAATACACCATAGAGTGGTTTGAGTACTTAAAAAAGAAATTCGGTAAAGGCAAAGAGCGGAAGACGGAAATACGCGTTTTTGAGCGTGTCGAGGCCGCACAAGTTGCCCTAGCTAACGTGAAATTTTACGTAAACCGCGCAGAAGGATTTATAGGGACGAGCATGCGCAAGGATGAGTATGTATTCGACTGCTCGGATATTGACGACATCATTGTATTCCGCTCGGACGGTAAATATGTAGTGACCAAGGTCCAAAGCAAGGTTTTTGTCGGTAAGGACATCATACATGTGGGCATTTATGTCAAGGGCGATGAGCGTACGATATACAATGCCGTATACCGAGATGGTAAAACGGGAACCAGCTACATCAAGCGCTTTGCTGTGAAAAGCATGACCCGCGACAGGGAGTACGATGTCACCAAAGGCTCCAAGGGATCAAAGATCCTATACTTCACTGCTAACCCCAATGGGGAAGCTGAAGTGATCAACGTACAGCTGAAAGCACAGTCTAGATTGCGTAAACTTAACTTCGATATAGACTTTGCCGATATAGGCATTAAGGGGCGCGGCTCCCAAGGGAATATTGTCAGTAAGCACGCCATTCGTAAGGTCTCCTTCAAATCTGCAGGAGTATCCACGCTGGCAGGCAGGAAGATCTGGTACGATGAAACGCTGCGCAGGCTGAACGATGAGGAAAGAGGTACCTACTTAGGGGAGTTTGATGGGGAAGATAAGATCCTATGCGTGCTGAGTGACGGGCAATACCAACTGACAAACTTCGACCTGAGCAACCACTTCGACGATAAGATGATTCGTATCGAGAAGTTCAACCCCGATCATGTGTATACCGCCATCCATCAGGACGGTAAGAACGGATTCATCTATATCAAGAGGTTCCAATTCGAGGATATCACAATCGGCAGGAAGGTGAGTATCATTAACGACACACCGAATTCCAAGCTGCATGTGTTAACCAACAACCCCGATGGCGTATTGAAGCTAGATGTGGAGAAAGGGAAAACAAAAACTCCAGAGACGACCGAAGAGCGCCTGGATGAAATCATCGACGTCAAAGGCATGCGTGCCCAAGGCAATAGACTTTCTACCCATACCATCAAAAAGTTCGAGCTACTCACACCTGAGATTGACCTTGCTGCACTCGAAGAGAGTAAAAAGGAAAGAGAGAAAGAAGAGGTTGAAGCTAAATCTAAGGAAGAGAAGCCTGCTAATAAGGATGGAGGTAAAGAGGATAAAGAGTCCTCGAAAAAGAAAGACGATTCGGTGAGCCTAGAAATCACCAATCCCGATGATGTAAACATCGATAACAACGGCCAGATGGGTTTATTTTAAACCCATTGACAACAACCTTTTCCGTAGGGTGGTATAATCTACCGTTCTACGGATACTATAAATGTATTCAAATTTATTAAAGGAAGATAAAGCCCTAGCTTAGTCTAATAGGCCCTCTTTATACATCTTATAAAGGGGGCTTTCCTTTCTTACCTGTTCCACCCCTTCTTTTAGGAGCTCTGCAGCCTGCTTGATTTCTACATCCGTGGTGAACTTACTGAGGCTGACTCTCAAGGTAGAAAAGCAATCTTCGTCCTCTAAACCCATGGCCTTGAGCACATGCGAAGGGTCCCTGCTGCCCGTAACGCAAGCCGAGCCTGTGCTTAAAGCCAAGTCCGGCGTGTGGACCATTATTTCACTAGCCCTGGTATATTTAAAGGTAACATTTACAGTGCCCGGCAGGCGGCTGAGATCTTCGCAGTTGATGGTAATATCAGAAATATGCTCTTTTATGGCTTTTTCAAATGCCAGCCTATTAGTGAGCATACGCTGGCTATCTTCTAGGGAGGACAGCTTGATGGCTGCACCAAGGCCGACGATACCTGCCACATTGTATGTGCCTGCTCTAAAACCACCCTCCTGCTGCCCACCATCAATAAGCCCACGAATCTGAACTGGCCTACTCTTCCTTCTGACAAACAGTGCACCCACTCCTTTTGGGCCATGAATCTTATGGGCACTCATGCACAGTATGTCGATTGGAATCTCCTGCAAATCTAAATCTTGCTTGCCAATTAGCTGGGTAGCATCACAAAAAAACAAACTGCCAGCCTCTTGCACCACCTCGGCAATAGCCGACAAGGGGTAAATCAGCCCCGTCTCATTATTAGCAGCCATGATACACACTAAAATCGTATCGGGACGGATCGCCTGCTTTAATTCATCGAGGGAAATCTCTCCTTGACTATTTACCGGTAGGTAAGTGACCTCTGCGCCCAACTTCTCCAGCTCATAGCATACCGAAAGTACGGCTTGATGCTCAGTCTGTGTCGTGATGATATGTCTACCTTTAGACTGGTAATTAGCATAGATACCTTTGATCGTTGTATTGATCCCTTCGGTAGCTCCTGAATTGAAGAATATTTCCCCCGGCATACAACCTAGAGACTCCGCAACGGCAGTGCGGGCATTTTCAATGGCCTCTGCTGCCTCCCGCCCCATGGCATGCTGCGTACTGGACGCATTGCCATAAACCGAAGTCATGTAAGGCATCATAGCTTCCAAAACTTCGGGGTCTAGCGCTGTTGTTGCATTGTTATCTAGGTAGATCACTGTTAAGTATTATAAAAGTTCTTTAATTAACTCATCTATTGGCCGCGCAGAAAGTAGGCCGAAGGGAATATCAAAAACAGTCTTTGCTCCCGATTGCCCCTGTTGCGCTAGGCGGAAGGCAGCTCTGGCATAAGCAACCAGGACACTCGCCGTGAATGCAGGGTTACTATCCAGTGCTAGGGTGAATTCCACCCGCTGCTTATCCCCCACCTTACTTTCACCTGTATGGATAACCGTTCCACCGTGCGGCATATTGCTATGCTCTTTGCGCAGCTCCTCTTCTGAAATAAAGTGCACGGTAGTTTTATAATCTGCAAAATAGTGCGGCATGGTCTTTATGCGGTGTTGCAAGTCCTCTAAATCTACGCCTTCATCAGCTACTACATAACATACGCGCTCGTGCTTATCTGCAGCTGAAAGGGTCACTGGCTTGCCGCTACGTACCTCCTGGAGCACCTCCTCCTTAGGAATGGTGTACTGCACAGCACCCTTAACGCCCTCTAGCCTGCGCAATGCATCGGAGTGCCCTTGGCTCAGGCCTTTACCCCAAAAAGTATGGGTATCCCCGCCTTCAGGCAATACACTCTGCCCTAAAAGGCGCAGTAGAGAAAACAACCCCGGGTCCCAGCCCGTGGAGATGACGCTTACCTTCCCAGAAGCGGAAGCCGCCTGGTCCACTACTTCTAAATACTCGGGGATCTTTGCGTGCGTATCGAAGCTATCTACTGTATGAAAGTACTTAGCAATATATGGTACCTGCTCTGGCAAATCTTTGGCCGAGCCGCCACATAAAACCATCACATCAATCTTATCCTGAAAAGATTCCACTTCTTGGAGGTTGTAGGCTGCAGCTTGACTTGCTAAGGTGCTGGGATCTCGGCGCGTAAAGATACCAACAAGCTCCATGTCCTGATTCTGGCTGATGGCCATTTCTACCCCGCGGCCTAAATTACCGTAACCAATAATCCCTACTCTTATCCTGTGATTTTGTGCTTTCATCTAATTCTTTATTATATTTTTACACCTCCAAAATTGGTGATTTTATAATACAAATCCAATTGAAAAATAGACAGGTCAGAAAATTAATAAATAAAAGACATTAGTGGCTGGCTATTTTTTATCTTTGGAGAGATTAGGGATATTTCATATGCTGAATAGACTTTTAATAAAAAACTACGTACTAATTGACCAGTTGGACATCACTTTCAGTGACCGATTAAACATCATCACGGGAGAAACTGGTGCTGGAAAGTCAATTATATTGGGTGCTCTTGGGCTCATCCTTGGCGAGCGCGCGGAGAGTAAATATTTTTACAATCAAGATGAAAAGTGTATCATCGAGGGGTATTTCCATATCGAGGGTTACAACCTAGAGGGCTTATTTAAAAAGTACGACCTGGATTATGAAAAAGAAACTATCATAAGAAGAGAGATTACCCCTGCAGGGAAATCGCGGGCATTCATCAACGACTCTCCTGTGCAATTAGCAACGGTAAAGATTTTCGGAGAGAAGCTCATCGACATCCATGCGCAGCATGCGACCCTACAGATTGGTCAAAGCTCCTTCCAGTGTCTGGTATTAGATGCCTTTGCGGGCAGCCAGAAGCTCTATAACCAGTATAAAGAAAGTTATAGCACCCTGCAAGACCTCAATAAAAAGCTAGGAACCTTACAAGAGGAACTCAGCGCCGCTCAATCGGAAGCCGACTACCACCAGTTTTTATTCGATGAACTGCAAAAAGTTAGCCCCAAGCCTGGAGAAATCGGGGAGCTAGACGATGAACTGAGCAAGCTATTGAATGCCGAAGATATCCTTCAGAATCTATATACCGCTGAACAAACCCTAGGGGAGGTTGATGGAAATATACTCTCGAGCCTAAAAACCATTACTGGTGGCTTGAGGCATGTAGAGCAATATAGTGAAGAGATTGCAGAGGTTGTCTCGAGGCTAGAATCCACCATCATTGAGCTGGAGGACATTGGCCAAGAGCTCAGCAGCATTCAGCAGGGTATTGTCTTTGATGAACAAAGGCAACAGCAAATACAAGAAAGATTGGACGAGCTCCATACCTTATTGAATAAACACCGGGTTTCTAGCACAGAAGAATTGCAGGAGATCCTCTTAGATATTGAAGGCAAACTCGAGCACGGTGCGGGCCTAGAAGATGAGCTCATTGCTTGCCAGAAGCTCCACCAAGAGCAGT
>DXEZ01000007.1 GCA_019114715.1 Candidatus Sphingobacterium stercoripullorum
CAATTATCTACTTTAAAGATAGTGATAATTACATCAATTACAATAAAAAAGGCTTCTAATCTTTAGGTGTAGTATATGGTTAGTTTAGCTGCATTAATCTGCAGGTAAATAGGTGATTAATGTTCGATTGCTAAAATTAAACTGTGATTTTAGGCGATTTAATTGTCTTTCTGTAGCTGGATCTATTTGCTAAAAAATTAACGCATTAACTTGTTGTTTATGTAGGGGTGTATATAATTCTGGTATACAGTTGAATATAGTTGTATTGCTAAAAATTTAGCTTTGATTTGTTTTGATGTTTTAGCACGTGTTAGCCCTATATATTGGTAAGTCTTGGTGTTGCGAATATATGAAAAATAAAATGAATTATTTGCTTAGATTCTCCTTTGGTTTTTTGAAGTATTCTTTAACTATTTTGATTTTTTTTATGTTTTAGGTAATTGTATTAGTAACTGTTTTCTGAGTTTTAGTGTGCAGAAAAATGGCTTGAAATTAGGGGGGGCTTTGAGTTGGTCTCCTGTTTAATTTGTGAATTCTTATAAAAGTGTGCTTAAGAAGTTGATGGATATAAAGAGCGTATTTTTAATTATTTGGGAGTGATGATCTTATTTTTAAAGTTGTTTTCTCTTCTTTTTTTAGTGCTGATTTAAATGTTGAATTGCTAAAAAATATAGCTTTTTGTTTTTCTGAGTTTAAGGATCTTTGGTTTTATTTCTTCCGGATTGACTGGGGAGAGGATAGATTGGCTAGCTTCTAAAAAAGAAAAAAGCTTTAGGATTTTTTCCTAAAGCTCTTAGAATATATTGAGAAATTATTCTTTATTTTTTCGATGCTTTCTCATGATCTGATAAGAATTGTGCGAGTCCGCTGTCCGTTAACGGGTGCTTTAATAAAGCAAGGATTGCAGCTAGTGGGCCAGTCATAACATCTGCACCGATTTTTGCGCAGTTTAATATGTGCGCACTATGACGGACGGATGCTGCTAAAATTTGCGTGTCGAATGCGTAGTTATCGTATATTAATCTAATCTCATCGATTAAAGCTAACCCATCTGTCGAAATGTCATCTAATCTTCCGATGAAAGGGGATACGTAAGTAGCGCCTGCTTTTGCTGCTAATAAAGCCTGTCCTGCAGAAAAGACAAGTGTGCAATTGGTTTTTATTCCTTTGGTTGAAAAGTATTTTATAGCCTTCACCCCGTCTTTAATCATAGGAACTTTAACGACAATCTTATCGTCTAACTTCGCTAGAGCTTCGCCTTCTTTGATCATTTCTTCGTAATTGGTAGAAATAACCTCAGCACTAACATCTCCATCTACGATGTCACATATTGCCTTGTAGTGGTTTAAGATGTTTTCTTCTCCCGTTATACCTTCTTTAGCCATTAGGCTAGGGTTGGTTGTTACACCATCTAGGACGCCTAGATCTTGCGCTTCTTTAATTTGTTCTAAATTAGCCGTATCAATAAAAAATTTCATGTAATAAAATTTATAGTTGTTTATAGATTTTGTTGGCAGTACTTTGCTTATTTCACACAAAGGTAGTCAATATCATCAATTTCTAAAAGTTAAAAGCTTTTCTTTGAAAATTTGTTAGGGAATTGGTAGTTTTATTTTTAAGTTTTTCTAATTAGGCTGCTATGGAGCACTCCTTAAAAGTGAAGTTCGTGGTCTAAGTTCTGGCTTTTTACTAGTCAGTATCATTAAATGTAATGGAAATGAAGTATACACCTGTTATTGGCCTAAATGAGTACCGCAGGGATCAAGTAGCCGGGAGAGAGGAGATTCTGTTTAATTTAATAACAGGAGCGCGTTATATTGATCAAGCACATAAACACGACTTTTTTACTGTGATTTTGTTTGAGTCTGGTGCTGGCATACATAACATAGACTCGATAGATTACGCTATTTCCGATCGTGAGGTGCATGTATTATTTCCAGGGCAGCTGCATAGGTGGGATTTGAAATCTGAAACTGTGGCCTACCAATTGATGATTGAGCGTAGGTTTTTTGAGGAGTTTTCACCTTATTTTAGATTCTCATTTACCAATTACCAGAACCATCCGGTGATTCAATTAAAAGAAGCGGATTACTTGATGCTATTGCATGAGTTTACCGCCATAAAAAATGAGCTTCAAGCGGCAGATTCCTTAGTTGACCTTATACGCGCTCGCGCAGCAGTGATTGCCGCAATCATAAGCAAGCAGGCTAGTGAACATTTTGAAGAGTTCAAAGCCTACCAGTCCAATCCCCGCTTAGCTAAATTCAATATGCTCATAGACCGTTATTATAAGCAAGAGAGGGGCGTTTCATTTTATGCTGAAAAGCTCGGCTTAACAGCCAATTATTTAAATGTATTGTGCAAAAGAGCTCTGAAGGTTACTGCGAATTATTTAATCCAGCAAAGGCTCCTAACGGAATCTAAGAGGATGCTCCAGAACTCCAGTATCAACATCAAGGAAATCGCTTATGAGCTGGGATTTACAGATCAAGCACATTTTTCTAGGTTCTTTAAATCCCACTCAGGATTCAGGCCTGGTGAATTCCGGGAAAAAAGATAAAATGTACAAGAATTTGCTTTTTTTGTCATGTAAATCTTATGGAATTCTAGCGTACTTTGTACCAGCGTATTAAATTGAATGACATATGGAAGGTAAGACAGAAGTTAAATTATCTAGGAAAAACTTTTTACGTAAATCTGCAATCGGATTGACAGGTCTTTCATTTGCAAACGGATTGTTTCCAGTTGTTGGAAAGACAAATAATGGACCCTTAGCAATAAATAAAGAGAATATGATATCAGGAGACACCTATAAAATAAAGAATGTTCGTTTAGAGACAGGCTTTGAATACGAAAATGGAGAGGTGGTCGGAACAAAGACCAAGTTGTTTACTGTAGAAATTGCTAGCGGTAAAATTAAGCAGGTTCATAGAAATCAGCCTCAGGGAGAAGGTGTTGATGGAAATGGATTGTTGATGCTCCCTGCGTTTAAAGATATGCATATTCATCTGGATAAGACATTGTATACAGAGAGGTGGCGCGCTGTCCGCCGTATTGGTGGCGTTAAAGAGATTATTGAGCTGGAGCAAAGAACCATGCGCGATTTGCTGAAAAATTCAACTTATAAAGCCGAGAAGCTAATAGAACTCTTGCAGTCTTTTGGATCTTCCTTTGCTAGAAGCCACGTAAATATTGAGCCAACCTCCAAACTGGATGCTCTGAAGAATTTAGAGCAGGCTTTAGCCAATAAGAAAGACACCTTTGGAGCTGAGCTGGTAGCCTTCCCGCAGCACGGACTGTATTATACCGAGTCCTTGCCGTATATGGAGGAAGCTGCAAAAATGAATATTGATTACATAGGCGCATTAGACCCTTACACCATAGATGGTGCTATAGAGCGCACTATGGACACGACGATTAGGTTGGCATTAGATCATCACAAAGGAATTGATATGCACCTACATGAAGCTGGAGGGTCGGGCATTCGGACTATAGAATACTTGATAGCTAAAGTACTGGAAAACCCTGTGTTGAAATCCAAGACATTTGTCAGCCACGCCTTTGCATTAGGCGCTATAAGTAAAGGTAAACAGGAAGAGTTAGCCGAGCAATTAGCCGAAGCACAAATTGGTATTGTATCTACTGTGCCTTTTGGGAATCTCGTTATGCCCATACCCATTTTGATGGAAAAAGGTGTCCAGGTAACCGTAGGTAACGACAGCATAGTGGATTACTGGAGCACCATGGGAACAGGCAGTGTTTTGCAAAAGGCAAATTTAGCGGCACAGCTCTACGGCTATACTTCTGAATTCGGACTCTCAAGGATGCTAAAGCTTGCAACTGCTGGAGCTACTCCATTGGACGATAAGGGCGCTATACAGTGGCCTAAGGTAGGGGATGAGGCGAGTATTGTCTTAATCGATGCTAGCTGTTCGGCAGAAGCCGTTTCTAGAATATCGCCCGTAAAGTCATTAGTTTATAAAGGGAATAAAGTTTACTAACTTTATGTTCTTGGTAAGAAGTTCATGTTAAATTATAGGCCATGAAATATACAGTTATAACCATGTTGCTTATGCTGTTTAGTGTATCAGCATGTAATTCCACAGCAACGGAAAATAAAAATATAAATCAGATGGAAGAGGATACTCTATTGAAATTAGTGAAAGATAATGACCTAAAGGCCGTTTCTGAAGCTTTGGAGAAGGGAGCAGATGTCAATTTAATGGACGATGATAACCGTTCCTTATTGCT
>DXEZ01000327.1 GCA_019114715.1 Candidatus Sphingobacterium stercoripullorum
ATCTCCCTTAACAAATTGAGCAAAGTTATATAAATGCTCAAGTGTAGGAGTTTGAATTTCTTCCATTGCCTCTTGATAGTGCTCTCGAATATGGCCGTTGGCTACCATCACATAAGGCACATATTTCAAAGTAACAGGTATTTTTTTACCGTCCGAAGCCAAGTAGTAGGATTCTCCCACTGTAGGCACTACGCGTAATATTACCTCCCTTTGCTTAACCTTTACGCTCATCTTCCCATCCATATCCATATACACCTCGGCGTTACTCACATATGGAATTCCTTTTAGCTCCTGCTCGATTTCATGCGTAGGAATCTCTTGAAGTAATTTCCCTTCCACCTCACCGTATATTTGGCTGATCATCTCGGATATATCCTGCTGATCGATGAAGGTTTCCTTACCCTCGATAATGACTTCCAGTTCCTGACAAACTTGAACAGCGTCTTTCTTAGCGACCAGCCCCATGAGGAGCACCACGCCAACCAGTCCCATAACAACCCCTAAGAGCCTAAAGACCGTTTTCCACCGTATAGTTTTTATAGCCTCTTTCATCCCTTAAGAATTTCTTTTAAAGGTAAAACCAAACGATCCACATCCCCCGCTCCGGCAGTAACTAATAGTTCCGGCGGCGAATTTTTCACGGCCTCTAGCACCTGTTCTTTGCTGAGCACTCTCTTACTATCAGTGCTCACCTGATCCAATAACCAGCTTGAAGTTATCCCTTCAATGGGTTCCTCTCTCGCCGGGTAAATATCTAATAACCAGAGATCATCACTTTGTGATAATACCTGAGCAAATTCCTTTCCAAAATCCCGTGTTCGACTGTATAAATGCGGCTGAAAAACCAGCGTAATTGCGCGCTCAGGATAAAGCACTTTCAGGGACTTCAATAAGGCCCTCAATTCCTCGGGGTGATGCGCGTAATCGTCAATATAAATCACATCCTCTCGGTCGACAATTTTTTCAAATCGTCTTTTCACCCCTTTAAAGCTTTTTAGCGCCTTGCGAATTTTTGCATCCTCAATACCCAGCTTCCTCGCAATAGCAATTGCCGCTAGTGCATTTTCTATATTATGCAAACCTGGCATACCGAGCTCGAGATCCGTCAATTCCGCATCGCCCTGGACATAAGTAAAAGTCATATGTCCATTTTCAGCGTGCAAGTCCTTTGCGTATATAGCGGTGTCCTTAGCTTCTAAAGAGTAATAACTATCCCCATATAAAGGGACATCTTTTTGAATCAAGGCCCAACCGTTTTCTTTCTTATTGTCTAAAAACTCCTTAAAGGAAGTTACAATATGCTCGTAATCCCCATAAATATCTAGGTGATCAGCTTGCAAGGAAGTAACCACCAACAAGTCGGGATGTAAGGTTAAAAAAGACCTATCGTATTCATCGGCCTCCACAACTAGCACATCGTTATTTCCAAAAAGCACATTGGAATCGTAATTCGCACTGATTCCGCCTAAAAATGCAGAACAATCGTAGCCGGTGTCTTTTAGCAAATGTGCTACTAGGCTCGAAGTGGTGGTCTTGCCGTGCGTACCGGCGATGGCAATGGTGAACTTATCTTCACTCAGTAGCCCTAGCACCTCGCTTCTTTTAAACAGCCTCTGATCGATACTGCGGAAGTGCTGTAGAATCTCCATGTTCTGCGGAACAGCTGGCGTATACACTACTAAATTCTCTGATGAATTATTTTTAAAAGAGAAAGGAATAAGGTCCACCTGATCTTCATACACAATAGAGATTCCCTCGCTTTGAAGCAACTGGGTTAGTGGTGAATTCACCCTATCGTATCCGTAAACCTGGCAACCTTGGGTATGGAAATACCTAGCCAGTCCGCTCATACCTATCCCACCAATTCCTACGAAATAGACATTCTTGATATGTGAAATCTCTACTTTCATCCTTTATTAATCATCTTTAATATTTCCCTAGCGATGCGATCGTCTGCATCTTCTATAGCCATTGCTTTTATATTTGAGGACAAAGCCTTGCACAGATCTTCGTCATTCTTCAGTTCAATTATTTTATCCATGAGCTCAGCTCGTGCATTCCAGTCGGTCACCATCAAGGCTGCTTTCGCATTCATTAAGGCCAAAGCATTTTTCGTCTGATGGTCCTCCGCCACGTTGGGCGAGGGCACTAATATCGTGGGCTTCGCCACAACGCATAGCTCAGAAATCGTCCCCGCACCTGCACGGGCAACGATCAAATCTGCTGCTGCATAGGCATAGTCCATTTTATCGATAAACGCGGTAAGCCTCACCGACCCCAACAACTCCTTGGAAACTTCCGCTTTAAGCCGCTGGTAGTAATTCGCTCCGCATTGCCAGATCACCTGCATGCCTTGGCTAACAAGCTTTGATACGCCTTCTTGCATGCACCTATTTAATGTAAGTGCACCGAGGCTACCTCCAACAAGGAGTAGCGTTTTTTTATCCGGGTCTAGCCCAAAGTGCTGATATGCAGCATCTCTTTTCCCTTCAAGCTCAACGGAAGATCTCCGTATGGGGTTGCCCGTGAAGATGATCTTTTCGGACGGGAAATAGCGCTCCATACCGTCAAAAGCAACGCAAACTTTCTCTGCCTTTTTGGAAAGCCGCTTATTGGTTAACCCCGCATAGGAATTTTGTTCTTGTAGCAAAGTGGGTATTCCCATCCAGCCGGCAACCAGAAGTAGCGGTCCAGAGGCAAATCCGCCAACGCCGATGGCTGCTTCTGCACCAAATTTCTTTAATATCTTATTGGCTTGCCAAAGGCTCCTAGCCATTTTAAAGGGCAGAGATAAATTCTTAACAAAGGACTTCCGGTTGATGCCCTGTATATCCAGACCTACAATTTCATAACCAGCCTCGGGCACCTTCTGCATTTCCATCCTTCCCTTGGCTCCAACAAATAAGATCTCTATATCTGGCTCTATGCGTCTTAGAGCACCAGCTATAGCTATTGCAGGGAAGATATGTCCTCCCGTGCCTCCACCACTTATAATTACTTTTCGAGCCATACTAATTCTTAAATACTCCCTACTACTACTTTATTCTCTACACCACTCTCATCGAGCTCCTCACCGGCTTTAAGCTCCTCGATATTTCTACTCACACTTAAAATTATTCCCAAGGCAACGCTAGTAAACAAAATGGATGTCCCACCCATACTCACTAACGGCAATGGAACTCCAGTAACTGGGCCGAGGCCCACTGCAACTGCCATATTTATCAGCGCCTGTATCGTTAGACTAAAGCCTAGTCCGGCAGCTAAGAAAGCACCGAATGCTCGGGGGCTCAGCGTCACTATTCGAATACACCTATACATTAAAGCAACATAAAGGAACAGCAATATACTAGCTCCTATAGTCCCATACTCCTCAACGATGATCGCAAAAATAAAGTCAGAATACGGGTGAGGCAATACGTTTCTTTGTACGCTATTCCCAGGTCCCATCCCCACTAAACCACCTTTAGCGATCGCTATTTTTGCATTATTTGCTTGGTAGTTTCTATCTTCCTGAAAAGGAACATGTGCCTGTTCAGTTTTATTGGTTTGAAAGAACCCTTCAATCCTACTCACGTAGGTATGTCTCCTAGGTCCTAAAAATATAACCATAAGCAGTAAAAAACCACCACCTATACAAACGATACCAATTTGCTTGATACTTATCCGTCCAATAATCAGCAGCAAGATGCTCACTGCAAATAGCATAAGCGCTGTGGATAAGTTTGCCCAAGCAATCAATAAAAAGACAATACACACCGAACCCATGATAGGCAGGAAGGCGTTTTTAAAGTCTTTAATGACATCCTGACGAATTGATAAGGTCCTCGCCAAATAGGTGATAAGCGCTAATTTAGCCAGGTCAGAAGTCTGAAAAGTCTGGTTAATGATAGGAATAGTTACCCATCTAGACGCATCGTTTACTTCATTTCCAAAAATCAAGGTATATAGCAATAGGGGAATGGTAATAACCATAAGCAGCTTAGATATACCTGCATAATATTTGTAATTCAGCTTATGAGAAAGATACATTAGAACAATTCCCAGAACGACAATTGAAAAGTGTTTTATCAAATACAACTCAGTCCCTTTGCCCTCCTTATAAGCTAAAGTACCTACGGAACTGTATACCGCCAGCAAGGACCACCCTGATAATATTATCACGATGAGCCATATCCATTTATCCCCTCTTAATTTTGAAAATATACGTTCCATAACCCTTTCTTTGAAAGTTACACTACAAGTTCATTACCGCTTCTTTAAACTGCGTTCCACGGTCTTCGTAATTTTTAAATCTATCGAAACTAGCGCATGCTGGAGAAAGCAATACGGTATCGCCTTTATGCGCTAAGTGCGAAGCAATCTCTACTGCATCGGACATCGAGGAGCTGTTAACAATAGCATCTACAACGTCTTCAAACGCATCGTGAATCCTTCCGTTATCTTTACCTATGCAGACAATAGCAGAAACCTTCTGCTTCACTAGGTCTCTAAGCATAGAGTAATCGTTTCCTTTATCAACACCACCGATAATCAGTACAATATTCGGTGAGAAGCTCTCAAGTGCATACCACACGGAGTTCACATTGGTCGCCTTGGAGTCGTTAATGTAGTTTACACCTCCAATGCAAGCGACGTGCTCCAAACGGTGCTCCACATTTACATAAGAGCTCATGCTATCGCGCATGGTCTTATTTCTAAGCTCCTGTACTTTCGCCACTAATCCTGCTGCCATATTATTGTATACGTTATGCGTTCCCTGCAAAGACAGGTCTTCCAGCTTCATTTCAAATTCCTCGTTATTATTCGGTGTATTCATAACTAACTTATTTTCCTCTTTATTTAAATATGCTCCCATTAACACTTCTTGAAAAACACTAAACTTCAGCTGCTGCGCTGGGGTGTGGTGTTTCTCTAATCCTTTTAATATTTCTTTATCATCTACACAGTAAATGAAGTAATCATCACTTGTGAGATTCTGTAAAATCCTAAACTTGGCAGCGTTGTACTCCTCCAAGCTGCCGTTATACCGGTCTAAATGATCCGGCGTTATATTCAAAAGCACCGCTATGTGCGCCCGAAAATGATGCATATCTTCTAGCATAAAGCTAGAGAGCTCCAGCACATAAGTATCACTAGGGTTTCGCGCTACCTGGTAGGCGAAACTATAGCCGACATTTCCCGCAAGGCCGACGTGACTCCCCGCATTAGTTAGGATGTAATGCGTCAGCATGCTAGTGGTCGTTTTCCCATTGGATCCCGTAATGGCTATCAATACTGCATCGGTGTATTGCGCCGCAAATTCAATCTCAGAAATAACAGGTATTCCTGCGCTGCGCGCTTGCTGCAAGACCTCTACATAATTTGGTATACCGGGACTCTTTATGATCAGGTCCGCCGCAAGCACCTTAGTTAGGGTATGCTGCTCCTCTTCGTAGGGGATTCCCTCTTGCTCTAAAATATACTGGTAATGAGAAGACACCTTCCCCTTGTCGGAGACCCACACCTGAAATCCTTGGTCTTTAGCAAGCACAGCTGCACCGACACCGCTTTCGCCAGCGCCTAGTACAACCAAGCTCCCGGATTGAGGGTAATATGTCTTTGCAAAATTTCCCATTAACGCATTTTTAAAGTGACTATCGTCAGGATAGCCAACATCACTGAAACAATGACAAAACGAGTAACAATTTTCGATTCATGGTATCCTCGTTTTTGATAGTGGTGATGTAAAGGCGACATCAAAAATATTCTTCGCCCCTCACCGAATCTTTTCTTTGTATATTTAAAATAAGACACCTGCATGATCACTGAGAGGTTTTCTATTAAAAAAACGCCACAGAGAACAGGTATCAAAAGTTCCTTTCTAATTAAAATCGCAAATGCTGCAATTATCCCTCCTATTGCCAGACTTCCCGTATCACCCATAAACACTTGAGCAGGAAAAGCATTGTACCATAGAAAGCCCGTGCAGGCACCAACGAAAGCTCCAGCAAAAACCACCATTTCACCCGAATACGGGATATACATAATGTTCAAGTACTCCGAGAAAATCACGTTACCCGAGACGTAAGCTAAAATAGCGAGCGTACCACCCATGATAGCCGACACACTAGTTGCTAGGCCATCTATCCCGTCGGTAATATTTGCTCCATTGGAGACAGCAGTAACAATGAATACCACCACAAAGAGAAACAGGACGAACGTCAGCATCTTATTGCTCACACCAAAATATTCTAAAACCCGCGAGTAATCGAACTCGTTGTTTTTATAAAAAGGGATATTAGTCTTAGTGGACTTCACATCCTGGCTGTAAGACTTCATCCCTGTACGCTGATCAAAGCTCACATCAACAACCGATGTAGCATTGGGTTCCTTGATGTACTCACGAACGACAATATCAGGGTGGAAGAACATGGTTGTTGCTATTAGCGCACCGAGTCCTACCTGCCCAATCACCTTAAATTTACCCGCTAAGCCTTCCTTATTTTTGCGGAATACTTTAATATAATCGTCTAAAAAGCCGATGGCTCCCATCCATACAGTAGTTAGCAGTAGCAAGATCACGTAAATATTATCCAGCTGGGCAAAGAGTAATGTTGGGATTACAATCCCTGCGATAATAATCAAGCCGCCCATAGTTGGGGTGCCTTGCTTTTTCTTCTCTCCAGCAAGACCAAGACTCCTAATACTCTCTCCAATTTGCTTCTTTTGTAGCAAATTGATGAGCGACTTACCGAATACAGTAGTGATTAATAAAGAGACAATAACAGCCAAACTGGTCCTAAAGGAAATGTATTGAAACATCCCTGCACCAGGTATCTTCACAAAATCTTCTATCCAGTCGAAAAAATGGTATAACATACTGCCGTTATTGTTCGTTAAAATTCATTTTCAATTCTTCCATATCGTCAAAATGAGAACGCTGCCCATTTATCTCTTGATAATTTTCATGCCCCTTCCCTGCTACTAGAATCACATCACCAGGCTTAGCAATGTGACATGCTGCACGTATGGCCTCCCGCCTATCAGTTATACTAAAGACCTTCTTACGATCGGCCTGCTCTAGCCCCGCCTCCATATCTTTGATTATAGCCGCTGGCTCTTCCGTTCTTGGATTGTCAGAGGTTAAGATCAGCGAGTCGCTCAGCTCCGCGGCAACGCGCGCCATCTCGGGTCTCTTAGTTTTATCTCTATCTCCCCCGCAGCCTACCACGGTAATAATATGTTGATCTTCTTTGCGCAAGTCGCGAACCGTTAAAAGGACATTCTCTAGCGCATCGGGTGTGTGTGCATAGTCCACAATTCCGAACACTCCATCATCCGAGCGAAGCGTTTCAAAGCGTCCTTCGGCGGCTACCACTTGACTCAGCGCTGTAAGCGTTTGTACCGTCTCTTGCTCAAGCAATATAGCTGCTCCGTATACTGCCAGCAGGTTGTATGCGTTAAACTTTCCGACTAGCTTCACCCACAACTCATGGCCATCGATCTGAAGGAGCATACCCTCAAAATGGCTCTCTAAAACTTTCACCTTAAAATCTGCCATAGCTTTTAAGGCGTAGGACTTTTTATAGGCAAAAGTATTTTGTTGCATAACGGCTCCTTGCTTATCATCGATATTCACTAAAGCAAAAGCATTCCTATCGAGGTTATCGAAAAAGCGCTTCTTTGCGGCGATGTAATTTGCAAAGGTCTCATGGAAATCCAGGTGATCGTGCGAGAGGTTCGTAAAAATTCCTCCGCCAAACCTAAGGCCCGCTATCCGCTGCTGCACGACCGCATGGGAACTCACCTCCATAAAACAGTAATCACAACCCTGGTCCACGGCCTCCTTTAAAAAACCATTGATGGTCAGAGGATCGGGAGTTGTATATTTTGTAGGATAAATTGTATCGTCAATCTTATTCTCCACCGTGGAGATTAGCGCAGCTTTATAACCCAATGATTTAAACAACTGATAAAGCAAAGTAGCGACGGTAGTTTTCCCATTGGTTCCGGTTACGCCCACCAATTTTAACTTTTTTGAAGGCTGCTGGCAAAAGTTATCTGCTAAAAGCCCCAACACATAAGAAGTATCCTGCACCAGTATATAGCACACCTCTTTATTTACCTCTGTAGGGAATTCCTCTACAACCAATGTCTCAGCACCCTTTTCTACAGCTTGGCTTAAGTAGTTATGGCCATCGGTTCTCTCTCCTTTTATAGCTACAAACACATCCCCCTTTGAAACTTCTCGAGAGTCAAACTGGACGGTATGGATTATACGATCCATATTTCCTTTCACCTGCAAGACAGGCACAGCATGTAATAAGTCTTGTAGATCCATATTAATTCAACTCCAATTTTATTGTTTCATGATTCTTTAACTGCACCCCAGGCTCTATAGACTGAGACACGACCTTCCCTGCTCCTGCTGCAGAAACATGAAAGCCGGCATTCTCCAATAGGTATATGGCATCTTTCAAGCCCATACCCATAACATCAGGCACGACAGATTCTTTAAAGGAAAACCCAGATACTGCCCCATTCATAGGCTCCGCATTTTGCGTTTCACCCACATTAGCAGCCCTTTGTTCGTGGATCCCAAGGCTATCGTAAACACGATTTGCCGAATCCTCAGGTCCCTTTAAACTTGGAGGTATACCCTCACCCGCCTTATTCACTTTACGTGAGGCAAACGACTCGTGCAAGCTTAAATCATTAGCGTATATCATATCGGCCAGTTCCCTAAATACAGGCCCCGCCGTTGAAGCTCCGTAATAGCCATTTCTAGGGTTACGAATAACCACTATCATAGAGTATTTTGGGTTTTCAGCTGGGAAATACCCTGCAAATGATGACTGATACCTACGAGCTCCATAACCTCTGGAATCGTCAGCCATTTGTGCCGTCCCAGTTTTTCCAGCTGAAGTGTATAGCGGGCTACGTACCGTTCTACCTGTACCGTTCACCATAACACTCTCCATCATCTTTTGCATTTTCTTAATTGCATCTTTAGACGCTATCTGCTCGTTAATTACACGCGCATCAAATTTCTTTACAGTATTTCCTAAATGACGAATTTCCTTTACAAATAAAGGAGCCAGCATCTTACCGCCATTCGCTACGGCATTATATAGTGCCAGTGTCTGTAGTGGCGTTAGAACAAGCTCGTAACCGTAAGCCATCTGAACTAAAGACAACTTGCTCCAAGACTTGCTCTCAGGCGTCTTCACCCAAGGTTTGCCTTCTCCAGGAATTTGCAATCCTAAAGGTTCACCAAGGCCCCACTCGTGCAGTTTAGACGTGTACCTTGAAGGTCTATCGCCGTAATGGGTATTGATCATTTTAGTCACCGCCACGTTCGAGGATTGCTCGAAAGTTTCCATGACAGTCATCAGAGACTTCTTGGGTGCATGTGAATCACGAATAGTGTGCGAAGGCACTCTATAGGTACCGTTACCTACATCAATGACGGAGTTTGTATCGACTACTCCATCATTCAGCGCAATTAAATAAGAGGCCACTTTAAAAGTAGACCCCGGGTCTGCCCCTTGGGCAATGGCATAATTAAACTTCTCTCTATACACGCCGTCGGTATCGCGAGTAAAGTTAGCTATGGCGCGGACCTCACCCGTCTCTACTTCCATCACCACCACGCATCCATTGTCTGCATTACTAATCTTTAGTTGCTTCTCTAAAGCGCGCTGGGCCATATCTTGCATATTCACATCTATCGTAGCGATGATATCCGAACCATCAACTGGCGCAATCTCCATCCCTCTACTAATAGGAACCCACACGCCGCCAGCTATTCTTCTCACCAGCTGCTTACCACTTGTTCCTTCTATATAATCTCCGTAGGCACCCTCTAAGCCAACGCGTACATCTTCTTCCCCTTTGGTGTTTCTGTAACCTATGGTTCTTGCCGCCAAATTGGTAAAAGGAAGAATGCGCTTATTCTCGCGCACCCCAATTAAACCACCAGCAAAGCTCTCTCTACCCACGCGAGTTTTTCCAAACAGTGGGAATTTCTTAAGCTCTTTAAGATCTTGGTGGGAAACATTTCTTTTAATCAACAAGTAACGCTGCCCTTTATCACGCGCACTTTTCAAGGCCGTCAAATATTGCCTGGCAGAGCGGTCTTTAAAAAACGCACTCAGCTGGTAAGCTAAGGAGTCCACCTTGGAGTTGAATACATCCTCCCGGTGGGCTGGGATCGCTAAAGCGTCAAAGCGAACCTCGTACTCTGGGACAGAGGTAGCCAGTAAGCTACCGTCGTTCGAGTAGATATTACCTCTGGCAGCTTCAATAACATTTTCTTTAACCGTTAGGCTATCAGCAATCGCCACCCATCTATCGCCGTCCACATATTGTAAATGCAATAGCTTACCAAAAACTATTAATGCACCAAGCACTACTAAGCCAAAGGCCACGTATACCCTCAATAATATGGATTTACGAATATTCATGCTTTACTTTATTTCTTTTTTATCAATTACCAACTTAATTGCAGGCTGCCTGCGCTCCTCTAGTCCCAGCGAATCC